>CAYRTQ010000047.1:13452-18087 GCA_964426865.1 uncultured bacterium | reverse complement strand
CAGCCAGCGGTAAGCGCTCAGCCAGCGGTGGGCGCTGAGTCTGCGGACACTGAGCCTGCGGACACTGAGCCTGTCGAAGTGTCGAAGTGTCGAAGCGCAATCCGCACAACAGTGTTGATTTGACAGCCCGGGAGGCTTTCCGGGTACTGCCTTTCCAGCCGCTTTCCCCTGCGCCCCGCTTTTTTCCCCGTACGTCCGGTAAAAACCCCGGAATGGAGCGAAAAAAAGTTCCCGCCCCATTCGGATAAGGCTATATTATAATAAAATGTGTTTTTGCGCGCTCATCCCCGGATTCGCTGGAGGGTTTCATGCAGAATCCCCCGCTGGAAACGACCCGGAACACTCCGGGAGACAACCTGGAGGAACGGGTGCGGGCCGCGCTGGCCCATTCCCCGGTGGTGCTCTTTTCCCAGGACACCGATCTGCGCTATATCTGGATGTTCAACGCCTATCCCGGATTCACCGTGGAGGAAATCATGGGACGGCGCGACGAGGACCTTTTCCCTCCCCGTAACGCCGCCCGGCTGACCGCGCTCAAACGGCAGGTCCTGGAAACCGGGGAGGGCGTGCGCGAGGAGGTGCGGGTCGCTCTGCGGGGAGAAACCCGGGATTTCGATCTCACTGTCGAGCCGCTGCACGATTCCGCGGGAACGCTCATCGGGGTCACCGGCGCGGTGCTCGACATCACCGCCCGCAAAAGCGCCGAAGAGGGCCTTTCCGCCTCCGAGGAACGCTACCGCTCCATCTCCGAACTCCTCTTTGGCTTCGTGTATTCCTACCGGGTGGAGTCCAATTTCAAAATTACCCTTGAATGGACCTCCGGCCATTTGAAGGAGATCACCGGTCTCAGCGAGGAAGAAGCCTCGGCCCAGGGCGGATGGATGATGCTTATCTATCCCGAAGACCGTCATGTGCTCCGGGATAAGGTGCGCGCACTCCTCGCCGGGCGTGAGGATGTGAGCGAATACCGGATTTTCACCCGTGAGGCGGAGGTGCGCTGGGTGCGCGATTACTCCCGCCCGGTGTGG
Organism: uncultured bacterium; assembly: GCA_964426865.1. GTDB lineage: Bacteria > Latescibacterota > Latescibacteria > Latescibacterales > Latescibacteraceae > JAWLHT01. Next base: position 17,059 of record CAYRTQ010000047.1, on the reverse strand, counting down.
GACGCCGTGCAGGGGCGGGTGGCGCGCATCTACGGCGCCGCGGTGGACATAACGGAGCGTCGCGAGGCCGCCGACGCCTTGCGGAAGAGCGAAGAACATTTCCGTCTGCTGGCGGAGAACGCCGCGGACATGATTTACCGCATGAGCATCACCGATGGACGGTACGAATATGTCAGCCCCGCCTCGGAGCGGATCACCGGGTATGCGCCGGAGGAATTCTACAAGAATCCCCTGCTCATCCGCAAGATGATCCATCCCGATTTCCGGGAATATTTCGAGGAGCATTTCAATCTCCTCCAGAACGGAGAATTGCCGGCCTCCTACGAGTTCAGGATCCTGGACAAGTCGGGCCGCGCCCGCTGGCTCCTCCAGCGGAATTCCCTGGTGCGCGACAGCTCGGATCGCCCGGTCGCCATCGAGGGCATCATCACCGATATCACCGGCCGCAAGGAGGCGGAGCAGGAGCTGCAGGAGAGCGAGGAACGGTTCCGTCGCCTTTCCCAAGCCGCCAGCGAGGGTATCGTCATCCACGAAAACGGGATCATTCTCGATGCCAACGAAAGCTACGCCGCCATGCTCGGGTACACGCTTCCCGAGATCATCGGCAAACCGTTGGAATCGTTCATCGCTCCGGAATCCATGGATATCGTCCGGCAGCATATCCGGGATCGGGATGAGACGCCCTACGAGGCCGCGAGCGTTCGCAAGGACGGCGCGCTCATCTATCAGGAAATCCATGGCAAGACCATCCCCCTGCACGGGCGCATGGTGCGGGTGACCGCCCTGCATGACATCACCGACCGCAAGGAGGCCGAGGAGGAATTGCGCGAGAGCGAAAGACGGTACCGCTCGCTCTTCGAGAACATGCTCGATGGCATGGCGCACTGCCAGATGCTTTTCGACCCCGAAGGCCGCCCGGAGGATTTCATCTATCTGGAGGTGAACAGTTCCCTGGAGCGGCTCACCGGATTGCGGGATGTGGTTGGGAAACGGGTTACCGAGGTGATCCCGGGAATAAAGGAGTCCAACCCGGAAGTATTCGAGGTGTTCGGACGAACCGCGCTCACCGGCGAGCCGGAGCGGTTCGAAATGTTTCTGAAACCGTTGGACATCTGGATGTCCTTCTCCGTCCTCAGTACGAAGAAGGGGTATTTTTCCTCCATTTTCGATAATATCACCGACCGCAAGAAAGCCGAGGAAGCGCTTCGGGAAAGCGAAAAACGCTTTGCCAGCGCATTCGAATACGCCGCCATCGGGATGGCGCTGGTGAGTCCCGAAGGACAGTGGCGCATGGTCAATCACTCCCTGAGCGATATGGTCGGTTATTCGGAGGAGGAGCTTTTCTCGAAAACCTTCATGGATATCACCTATCCGGATGATCTGGAGGCCGATCTCGAATTGGTGCGCAGGCTTCTGGCGGGCGAGATACGCACCTACCAGATGGAGAAACGGTACATCCACAAGCAGGGAAGGCTGGTATGGGCGCTTTTGAGCGTTTCCCTGGTCCGCGATGAACAGAATGAGCCGCTCTACTTCATTTCCCAGGTTCAGGACATCACCGAGCGCAAGCGGACCGAGGAAGCGCTCCGGGAAAGCGAGGAACAGTACCGCCGTCTCTTCACCGAGATGACCAGCGGATTCTCCGTCCACGAGATCATCACCGACGAAAAGGGAGTCCCCGTGGACTACCGTTTCATCGATCTCAATCCCGCGTTCGAGCGGCTCACCGGGCTCAAACGCGAAGAAACCGTGGGACGGACCCTCCGCGAGGTCCTCCCGGACATCGAGCCGGAGTGGATCGACCGGTATGGAAAGGTGGCGCTGACCGGGGAATCCACGCGCTTCGAGAACTATGTGGCGGGGCTGAAGCGCTGGTACAGCGTTATTGCGTTCGCTCCCCGTCCGGGGCAGTTCGCGGTCATATCCACCGATATCACCCTGGTCAAGGAGGCGGAGGAGGAACTCACCCGGAGCGAGGAGCGGTACCGCCGTCTCTTCGAGGATGACCTGACCGGCGATTACCTGGCCACCCCGAACGGGGAAATCATCGTCTGCAATCCGGCGTTCGCTTCCATCTTCGGGTTTGAAACTCCCCGTCTGGCGGCGCGGGCCAATATGGCGGACCGATATACCCGTCCGGAGGCATGGGGGGAATTTGTCGAACGTCTGCGCCGGGACCAGAAAATCGAATCCTATGTAAGCGACCGCATACGCGGCGACAACTCGGTTATCCGGGTGGTGGAGAACGCCGGGGGGCGGTTCGACGACACGGGAGAGCTGCGGGAGATTTACGGCTATATCTTCGATATCACGGAGCGCACCCGGGCCGAGGAAGCCCTGCAGAGGGAGCGCGATCTGGTAAACCGCATCATGGAAACCAGCCCGGTCGGGATCGTCGCGGCGGACCGCGGGGGGAAGATCACCTTCGCCAATGAACGCGCCCTGCAAATACTGGGGCTGAGCCGCGAGGAAATGGCGTCCCGGACCTACAACTCCCCGGAATGGAACATCACCGATTTCGAGGGGCGGCCTTTCCCCGAGGAGAACCTGCCCTACAACCGGATCAGCGTCGAACGCCGTGTTGTATACGACATTCGTCACGCCATCACGATTCCCGACGGGACCCGCAGGCTGCTGTCGGTCAATGCCGCGCCCCTGTTCTCCGCCGGAGGGGATCTCGATGGCATGGTGGCGTCCATTACAGAAATCACCGAACGGATACATTCGGAAGAAGCGCTGAAAAAAGCCGCCGCCCGTCGCGAGGCCACCCTGAACGCCATTCCGGATCTGCTCTTCGAAATGGACCGAGAGGGACGGATCGAGTATTTCCATGCTCCGCACCCCGAACTGCTCTTTCTCCCGCCGGGGGAGTTCCTGGGCCGTACCATGCGGGAGTTGATCCCCTCGGAAGCGGCGGAAACCATCGGACGGGCCATCGCCGAAACGGCGGAGAAGGGACACTCCGCGGGGGCGGTCTATTCCCTGGAAATCGGGGGGGAAATCAAGTGGTTCGAGATTTCAGTCGGGGCCATCGGCGATCCCCACTCCCCCGGCGCCCGGTTTGTCCTGCTGGCGCGGGACATCACGGAGCGGAGGCGCGTGGAGGAGGATTACCGCAGCATTTTCGAAAACGCCCCGCTCGGGATTTTCCGCTCCACCACCGAGGGGAAACTCACCAGCGTCAACCCCGCGCTGGTCGCCATGCTCGGGTATGATTCCGCCGCGGAACTGCTCGATACGGTGAATCGCAGGAGCATTCAGGATGTGCTGTATGTTGAGCCCGGGCTGCGGGAAGGTTTCGTGCGAAAGGTCCAGGAAAGCGGCCATTGGCAGCGGTACGAAAACCGGTACTATCGCAAGGACGGCCGTATCATCACCACGAGCCTGTATTTCCGGCCCTATACCCGGCTGGGCGGGAAGGATGAATTCGAGGGATTCATAGAGGATATCACGGAGCGTAAAATGGCCGAGGATGCGCTCCGGGAGAGCGAGGAGCGGTACCGCCGACTCGCGGAGGCGACATACGAGGGACTGGTGATCCATGTGAAAGGCGAGGTGATGGATGTCAACCCCCGTTTCCTGGAAATGCTGGGATATTCCCGGGAGG
>CAYRTQ010000047.1:0-13442 GCA_964426865.1 uncultured bacterium | reverse complement strand
AAGCCGATACGGGACTTCGTGGATCCGGAGCGATGGAACGAGATGCGGCGGAATATCCGGGCCGGCTCGGAGATACTCTATGAGTCGAGATTGGTGCGCAAAGATGGAAAGGTTGTCGATGTGGAGGTGGTGGCCCGGAATGTGCCGCTGCACGGGCGCACGGCGCGGGTGGCGGCGCTGCGGGATGTCACCGAGCGACGGGATATGGAGTCGAAGATCGCCCGTCTCCGCCGGGAGTACGAGGTGTTCATGCGCCACGAGGTCAAAAACCTGCTCGTTCCCATCGAAATGGAGATGGACCGGTTCATGGATAACCCGCCGCCCTGCCTTACCGATGAGCACCGGATGCTCCTGCAAAGAATGCGGGACTGCATCGACCGGGCCGGGCGGGTGGTGGACGCTCTCAAACGCATTCAGAACATGGAAGCGGGGAAATATACCCTGAAAAAGTCCCGCTGCCTGCTTAAATCACTCCTGCGCACCACAATCAGGGAATTGCGGGTGATGGGGGACCGGTACGGGGTCGCCATCGCCTTCCCCCGGGAGCGGATCGCCGCCACGGAACTGCAACTTGACGGCGATCTCATGCCCGGGGTGTTTTTCAATCTCATTCTCAACGCCATCCAGCATGTCGCCGACCTGAAAGATCCCGCGGAGAAAACGGTTACAGTGAATCTCTCCGACGAGGACGGCGCTTTCGTGGTGAGAATCAACAATCGGGGCGCGCCGGTTCCCCCCGAGCGCCTGGCGACCTTTTTCGAGAAATTCAACGCGGATTCCCGAAGCCGGTTCGGCGGCGTCGGGTTGGGCACCACCTACGCCCGCATGGTCGTTCAGGCTCATGGCGGGGATATATCGGTGAGTTCGAACGCGGAGGAGGGAACGACGGTGACCGTGAGACTGCCCAGGGAATGAAAAATACGGAACCACGGAGGCACGGGGAAAAGGGGGGCGCGGGGACGGGCCGCCGCGCCCTCACGGCGGAAAAGTGAATAACGGGAACGCCCGGATCCGGGCGCGCCGCATCTCCCGGCTGTGCCCCGCGCCTCTGTGGTTCAGCATCTTTTACGAGCGGTCAGGCTTCGATCCCCGCGTTGTAGATCCCCGCGGTCGAGACCACGCCCAGGAGTTCGGAGTCGATGATGTCCTTCATCTGGCTCTTCGGGAGCGCGCCTGCGGCCATCAGCGGCTTGCCGTCCTTGGGGATGAAAAGGATGGAAGGGATGCTCCGAATGCCGAACGCTCCGGAGAGCTCGGCTTCCGAAGAGGTGTCCACCTTATAGAACTTCACCTGCCCGTTATACTCCTCGGAGAGTTCCTCCATGATGGGAGCCACCATTTTGCAGGGAGCGCACCAGTCGGCGTAAAAGTCGATGACCGCCGGAAGGTCCCCTTTATAGGTCCACTCGTGGCTGTTCTCATAATCGAAGATCTTTTCGAGGAAGTCCTGTTTGGTCATCTGCTGAGTCATGGTAGATAATCCTTTCATGTATCTTCAGGAAGAATATGGTCATGGGGAAACAGCGGAAAGGGGGATGCGGGCCATCAAAAGAAATATAACATATTATAACAATAAATGCATGTGATTTTTGAGGGGAGCGCCTCGCTGTGGAAGGGCGAGTGTTTTAACAGGGTTGTCCTTCTCATCCTGCACCCATGTCATCATGGGGTTGGGGGAGGGAAAATACCTTCGCGCCGATGGGGAAAACAATCCCGGAAAGAACCGGGGACAGCGAGGACCGGAAAGCGGGAAAGGAGGGTGGGAGCCGTTTTCCACTGCCCGTGCACTGAACATATGTTTGATGCAAGATCAGGAAAATAAAAGTGAAAAATACGGGTGCCTTTCAAGAGTTGAAACAGGTATACTCCATACTCCAAACTTCACGTCGCGGTCTTCCCGCCGTACAGCGGGGGAAGTGATCGATAATTGTCGCAGGGGCGTACCATGGCGGACGATGTTAAGGAGCGGATGGCGACGCCCGGCGCCCTGGAAAATGTCGCGCTCCTCATCCGGGACCGGACCGGGCACGACTTTTCCCAGTACAAGCAGAGCACCTTCTTGCGCCGCATCGAGCGCCGCATGGCTGCCCATCGGCTGGAGCGGGTCGAGGACTATGTCCGCTTCCTGCGGGGCAACCCCCGCGAGGTGGAACGCCTTTTCCTGGCGCTCCTGATCGGGGTCACCGGGTTCTTCCGCGATCCGGAGGCGTTCGAGGCGCTCCGGACCGTGGCGCTGCCGCTCATCTTCCAGAACAGGTCCCCCGCCGACACCATACGCATCTGGGCGGCCGGCTGCTCCACCGGCGAGGAAGCCTACTCTCTCGCCATCCTGTTCCGGGAATATCTGGAGGAACACCGCCTGGGGAACCGTATTACCATTTTCGCCACCGACATCGACCCGGTCGCCATCGAAACCGCCCGCGCCGGACGGTATCCCCGGGAGATTTCCGGGCAGATCGGCCCGGAACGCCTCGAACGGTTTTTCATCTCCGGGGACGATGGATACCGGATACGGAAGGAAATACGGGAATCGGTCATCTTCGCCCCCCAGAGCATCATCAAGGACCCGCCTTTCATACGGCTGGATCTGGTGAGCTGCCGTAACCTCCTCATCTATCTGGACGCCGAACTGCAGAGGAAGGTGCTGCCGCTCCTTCATTTTTCCCTGGGAGTGGGGGGGATTCTCTTCCTGGGGTCTTCGGAGACGGTTGGAAGATTCACCGAGCTTTTTGCCCCGGTCGACCGTAAATGGAAAATATACCGGACGCGGGATATCCCGATTCACGAACTGGTGGAATTCCCCATAAGCAGCAGGTCCGGGGGTTCCGCCGAAATGGAAGGAAAGAGAAGCCGTTTCATGAACCGGGAAAGCATCCGGGTGATCGTTGAACGCATTCTCCTGCGCGAGTTCACTCCTCCCGGCGTGCTGGTGGACGAAAAGGGGGACATCCTCTTCATCTTCGGGAAAACCGGGAAGTTCCTGGATCCCGCCTCGGGAGAGCCCACGCTCAACATTCTCGAGATGGCCCGCGAGGGGCTGAAGATGTTCCTCTCCACCGCGCTGCGCCAGGCGGTGGAAAAGGGTGGGGAAGTACGGTTCCGGGACATACGGGTCCGCACCAACGGCGGATATTCCATGATCAGGATGACCGCGCTGCCGGTGGGGAAGACCGATGCGCTGGAGGGCGCGCTTTTGGTGGTCTTCGAGGAGGAGGCCGATCTTTCCGTCTCGGGCGAGCGCTCGGTTCAGGGTTCGGAAGAGCAGAAACACATCGCCCAGTTGGAGCGGGAACTGGCGGGCGCCCGGGAATATCTCCAGACCACCATCGAGGAAATGGAAACCTCCCACGAGGAGCTCAAATCGTCCAACGAGGAACTCCAATCCGCCAACGAGGAGATGCAGAGCGCCAACGAGGAGTTGGAAACCTCCCGTGAGGAACTCCAGTCCGTGAACGAGGAACTGGTCACGCTCAATTCCGAACTGAACGGGAAAATCGAGGAGCTTTCCCGGGTCAACGGCGACATGAATGACCTGCTGGCCGGCACGGAGATAGCCATCATCTTCCTGGACCGTGATCTGAAGATAAAACGGTTCACTCCGGCAGCGGGAGCGATCATCAACATGATCCCCGCCGATGTGGACCGCTCCCTGGGCCATCTTGTCACCAATTTGAAATACCAGGGACTGGTCCGGGACGCCGGGGAGGTCATGGAAACGCTCGGGACGAAGGAACGGGAGGTGCAGGGGTGGGACGGGCGATGGTATTTCATGCGAATCATCCCGTATGCCGGGGGTGAGGAAGCGGCGGGGGGCGTGGTGATCACCCTGGTCGACATCACCGGGATGAAACGCCGGGAGGAACGCCGGAGGGCGCGGCTCCTGGCCGGAAGTATGGCGGATGCCGTCCGCGGGCCGTTCGCCGTGCTGGATGCCGGAATGCGGTTGATAGCCGCCAATGGGTCCTTCCGCCGGGAATTCGGGGTGAATCCGGAGGATGCGGGGGAACGCGCCCTTTTCGAACTGGGAGATGGACAGTGGGATATTCCCGCGCTGCGGGATCTGCTGGACGCGGTCATCCGCCGGGACGAGGCGTTCGAGGATTATCGGGTGGAGTGTGATTGGCCGGGGGCCGGACGCCGGATCATGCTCCTGAACGCCCGTAAAACGCCCGCGGACACCCCGGAAGGGGCGATGGTGCTTCTGGCGGTGGAGGATGTGACCGGGAAGGAGCCTCGCTGAGAAAGAAACGCGGCGGACAGGAGCGCGTCCCCCCTGGTCTGAACCGTGATGCGCGGGAGGAAAGGTTTTCCCCGATGACAGCGCATGCATCCGGGCAATCCCGCAATCGTGCGAATCACGGTTCGGATATCATCCCCGTGCGTCGTGACGCCGTTTTTTTCCGCTTCATTCCCGGGAAACCGGCCCCGCTCACATTTCATCGAGCGAGTTGACCGTACGGAGACCCGAGTCCCGCCAGGCGTTGAACCCTCCGACGATGATCGCCACTTTCCCGAATCCCGCCCCGTTCATGATCTCCATCGCTTCGGCGCTCCGGTTGCCCGCCCGGCAGTAGAGGATATAGGTCTTGTCACGGTTGAGGGGTTCGATATCCCGACGGAAGGAAGAGGATTGCACATTCAGGTTGATGGCGCGCGGGATGTGCTCGCGGTCGTATTCCTCTTCGGTTCGGACATCGATGACCACCATGTCGGGATTCCGCGAATTCATCCGCATCATGTTCCATGCCTGCGCGGGCTCGACCGTACGGGGAATGGTTATCATCTGCGAGCAGCCCGCCGAGAGCAGGAGCAGGAACAGGAAAAGGGCTCCGCCCCCGAAAACGGGAGGGCGGGAGGGGATATGGCCGGACATGATGAACGATCCTCCGGAAAAATTTCGGTGATACGCTATACCGTCTATTCCACCCGGATATCCGCGAAGGGGAAGGCGGCGTGTTCTCCCCCGCCGGGAACCCTCACCCGGCCTGCGGCCATCCTCTCCCCCGCGCGTCATTTCACGGGGGAGAGCGGGCGGGGAGCGAGGGGGAAAAAAAGCGCCCGTGACTTCTGCGTACTACAGGGGAGACAGGTACGATACGCTTCTGAATATCGACGAATATACACCGGAAACGTTCCATTGGGAAGCGGTGTTTGCGAGAACTCCTTCGAAAGTTCAGCCGGAAGGGATCTGCGCGGGCTGTATCATCGGCGTCGATACTCGAGGGACGGAGTGGTGAGAGCCGATGCGGTGTCGCCGTACATGAGGCCGATATTGAGGGTCAGATAGTTTCTCTTTGTGGCGTTGTACAGCGGAGCGGCGACCGCATAGAGGTTATCCATGAGACGGTAGGTCATCCCGCCGCCGACCGACAATCCCAGGTGCACGCTGTTCTTGTCATCGCCCCCCGGAAAATCGGTGTAGTTGATGGAGGTGAAATACAGCCCCGCGCCGAGCTGCAGGAAATACTCCTGCGGTTTCCCTTCCCGCTGAATTTTGTACCGCAGGGAGGGAACGATCTCCACATTGAAGGCGGAACTGGAAGGAACGGGGCTCTCCGCGGTGGGACGGGGATAATTCTGCTTGCCGAATCTGTTGTACCCGATGCGTCCGCCGGCCAGAAGATTCGGATAGCGGTCGGCAAACGTGACGAACCCGTCCGCGGCCAGGCCGAATCCCGGCCCCGAGGCGTCATTCAGGGTGCCGAAAGGAATCGCCAGCCCGGCATTCACCCCGAACTCCCTCTGGGCTTGGGCAGTCCCGGGAAAAAGGATGAGCGCGGCGGCGAGAAGCAGGTATATATAGGGCATATTGTCCTCCAATCACGAAACTTGGGTGAAGCGGGGCTTCCCCGAAGCGGTATCGACATAATTGGAAATGCGTGAAACGACATGATGCCGGGAAACGCGATCAAATCCCCCGGTCCGCGCCCGGCGGAGCTTTCCGGTTACGCGGTCATCCCCCTCCCCTTCGGCGCGCCCCGCCTCCCTTCCCGTGGGACTGGGGTCAGGGTTCGCTGGAGATGCTTTTCAGCACATTTCCGGCATGGTCTATCGCCTCCCGGTCCTGGGTGACACCCTTGACGTGGTCGTAATACTCCCGGAGTTTCTTTTCGGTGTCGAGGATGCGGTGATGGTATTCCCCGATACGGCGGTCCAGTTCCTCCCGGGCTTCGGGACCGGCATTCTCCCGTTTCCTGTTCAAATCCTCGATTTTATCCCGCCACTCCCGGATGCGGGATTCGGTGCGGTGTACGAAGTCCTCTTGTTCGGTCATGAGAGTCCTCCTGGTGAAGCGGTTTGCCGACATGGCGGGCGGATCCCGGCATACTGCCCGCCCATATATGGAAGTATAATGATAATATAATAAATCGGGGGGCGAACCGCAATCGCATCCATCGGGACGGTCTCCCCATGCAGAACCCGGAACAATTCTCCTGCGCTGTCAAGTCGATACTATTGGGGAAACGTGTTTCCGATGTGCTGGCTTCGACACGCTCAGCCAGCGGACACTGAGCCTGCGGACACTGAGCTTGTCGAAGTGTCGAAGTGTCGAAGTGTCGAAGCGCACTCCACCCCACACTATCCAGTTGACAGAGCGCTCCTTTCTCCCCGCAATTCTTTCACCGCTCTCCCGTCCCGCGAATCCCGCGTCAGGTTCATGAAGATAGATCATTATTGATCGCATTTGCATTTAGGGGGGAATATGTTGTATGATATAAGCGCTATATTCCATGTTTTACCACGCAAATGCATTGAAATTATCGAAAAACGTAATAAATTCCTCTTCAAAGCGCCATGATTTGTAAACTTTTCCCGGCGTTCGGGCGTCATAACCCAAAGCTAGAGCGGGAACGCGGATAATTCCGCTCCCGAACGGCTTGTTTTTTTCGTATTTTACTTTTCTTTTCCAGAGATTTGGAATTGCCTTTTTTGTTTCATCTGATTATCCGAGGAGGAAACGCGTGTCACGCATCAAAGTCAGCCTGAACGGGGCCTGGGATATCCGGTTTGATCCCGCGAACGTGGGCGTCAGCGAGGGCTGGGCGGTAAATGAATGGCCGGAACACAGCAGAACCGTAACGGTGCCGTCCACCTGGAACCTCATCGAACCCGAGTACGAGGGGGTGGCATTCTACCGGCGCGTGTTTACCCTCTCCGCGGAAGACCGGGAGAAAGCGGTGCGCCTGCGATTCGGCGCGGTGAATTACTTCGCCGAGGTATGGGTCAACGGTGTTCCGGTCGGAGTGCATGAGGGCGGGTATACCCCTTTCGAGTTCGATATTTCCGGAGCGGTACGGTTCGAAGGGGAAAATACGGTGACCGTGCGGGTGGTCGATCCGCCCAATGACGGTTCCGGGCGGGAGATCGACGGTCTCCGGCATATGGAAATTCCCTCCGGCAAGGAGAGCTGGTATGTAAATTTCTCCGGCATCTGGCAGGAAGTGGAGCTTGTTCTGAGCGAGCGCTTCTATATAGAGCAGGTGTTTGTCACCCCCGATCTGAAAAGGAAGATGGTTCGCGCGCGTATGTTCCTGCAGAGCGACGCCAACCGTGACGGCGTCGTTTCTTTCCGGGTCACCACGCTCGATGGCTCCACGGAACTGGCCCACCAGTCGCGTCCGGTCTGCCTGGACAAAGGCTTCAATCTCATCAGTCTCGATATCCCCCTGCCCGAATACAGGGTCTGGACTCTGGAAGATCCCGCGCTCTACAATTTTTCCGCGCGGGTCCGTATAAAGGATTGCCGTTCGGATACCGTCGCGGTACGGTTCGGGATGCGCAATTTCGAGATGCGGAACAATTCCTTCTATCTCAACGGCGAGCGGATCGTTCTCCGCGGGTTGCTCCACCAGCAGCAGTATCCGAAGAACCTGGCGTACCCGGAATCGAAGGAAGAAGCGCGCCGTATCGTCCGCACCCTGAAAGCGGGCGGCTGGAATCTCATCCGCGTGCATATCCGTCCCACCACTCCGGAATTCCTCGATGTCTGCGATGAAGAGGGCATGCTCATTTTCGAGGAACCCGCCATCGGCTGGATCGTGGATTCCGACCGTCTCCGTGAGCGCGCGCTCACCGAGGTCCGGGACATGGTCCGCCGTGACCGTAATCATCCCTCCATCGTGATGTGGGGCATCCTCAATGAATCGGGGGTCCGCGGAGCCCCGGATATCCTGGGCCGCACCAAGATGTACTGGAACCAGGGGGAGATGGGCGTCCAGAGGCTGAAGAGCGAACTGGCCCGCACCATCCGCGATGAGGATCCCGGGCGGTTCATCACCGACGACAGCGGCGCGGTAACCTGCAATTATTATCTTCCGGACAGCTACGAGCCGGTGAGCTATTACGACAACCATCTCTACATGTCTTACCCGCTTTCCCATGACGGGTTCGAGGTGTTCCGCAACCTGGGGCGTCCGGAGGACTTTTTCCACTCCCACCAGTTCGACAGTTTCGATATAAACCACCGCATCGGCGGGGGCAGCCCGGACAAGCTCTTCCTCCAGAGCGAATTCGGCTGCGGCGGACTTCCGCTCTGGCCGGAAGTGCTGGCCGCCTTCGATGACGATTCCGGCGTGGTTTACCGTGACGAGGCGGTGTATCGTCGCATCGACGCCCAGTTGCGGGAGTATTATGACCGTGAGCTTCGCGACGTTTTCCCCTCCTACGAGGACGCGCTCCGGGAGACCCAGCAGGCGCAGGCGCTCGCCGTCCGTCGCATGATCGAGGCGCTGCGGGCCAATCCCCTCTGCGCGGGATACGTTTTCACCCAGCTCCACGACAACGACTACGAGTGCAACGCCGGTCTGCTGGACCCGCTCTTCCGTCCCAAACCCGCGTTCCATGCCGCGACCGAGGCGAACCGTCCCCTGCGCATCGTGCTGGAAAGCTTCGAGCGCTGCATTGGCCTGGGCGGGGACTTCACGGTTACCGCGTACATCGTGAACGACGCCGGGATTACCGGTTCCCTGGAACTGGACCTGACGGTCGCCGGGCCCAACGGCGCGGAAATCCGTCATGACCGTATCCGGGTGCAGGCCCGCGAGTCGGTTCAGGAGATTTTCACCTTTGTCATCCGCGGGGCCGCACAGCACGGGATGTACCAGGTCAACGCCGAGTTGCACGACGAGAACGGCACGCTCGATACCGCGTCCTACCCGGTCCATGTCATTCCCCAGGCCACTCCGGGGATTGCGCCTCGGGCGTTCACGCTGGTTCCCTTCGGGGGGCTGGTCAATGAATACCTGGGCCGTAACGGCATGCGCCCCTCGGCGCTGATTCGGGAAGGCGACCCGGTCACGGACGCCGATTTCTATGTCATCGAGCCCATCAATGACGAGAAGGATCTCGCTGACGCCCGTCTGCGCCCGGTTCTCGACAAGGTGCGCGAGGGCGCGGACGCCCTGTTCCTGGGACTTCCGCTCATCTGTCTCTCCGATGCCGACGAGAAACTCCAGGAACTGCGCGATCAGGGCAAGTATGTCTGCTGGTGCTCCCCCACGGAGTTGGAAACCGACCTGTTCGGGTTCCCGGTGGTCTACTTCGACTCCAAGCCGCGGTTCGCCGGTCCGTATCATTATTTCAAGAAGCACCCGGTTTTCACCGGTCTGGACGCCGGTCACGTGCTCGACGACCGCTTCGCCCATATCATGCCGCTCACTTCCCTGCGCATCGAGGGCGCCGAAACCCTCGGCGGCGCGTTCGGCTCTCCGGCGGGATACCATTTCAAGATCAAGGGCTGCGAACATGCCCGCGATGCGCGATATGGCGCCGACCTGTGCGTCGTCCCGTATGGCAAGGGACGGCTCATTTTCAGCACCTACCGTCTGGAACACAATCTGGGGCAGGACCCGGTGGCGGACAAGCTGCTGTGGAACATGCTGGGAGCGGTGTAAGGCAAAACCGGAAAACCCGAAACCCGGCGACGGGCGAAGGGCGAAGAAACAAAGTGGTCAACCCGCTCCGGGGAATGAGCGGGAAGACGGAAAACCGGGACGTCCAAAAGGGCGCCCCGGTTTTTTTAAAGGCGGTCTTATCCGAATGAGCGATCAAACCGGTAAGAAAGTGTTTGAAACCTGTCTGAACCGGTGATGCGCATGATGCGAGTGATAAAAGCTGATGAAAAGAAGGCCTTATACCAAGTTTGAATCAATCTCCGTAGCAAAGGCAGCCCCCTTTCCGGCCTTCGGCCACCTTTCCCCCGATGGGGGCAAGGAAACACAAGGATTCCTTTCTACGGATTTTGAATGGGAATTGGTATTATCAGGCTTTCATCAGTTCAATCATTCGCATCACCAGAACAGGCGTTCAGACTATCTTTCAAAGTATCAAGGATTACCGGGAATTTCCATCACGCCGCCATTCCGAAATTTTCCCTCAGAAACCGCTTGTTCTTTCGGCGTGGCTCTTGTATAATTTACATATAGCAAAAACAACATGATGTTGCGGCCCCGCGCACAGCGCCCCTCTCTCCATCACTCCCAGCTCCGGAGGAATCGGTATGGACATTGCCCAAATCATCATGGCCGCCGTGGAATGGGGAATCGTGCCCCTGGTCCTGGCGGGCATCCTGATCTACACCCTCTTTTTCATCCCGGAAGAGGGCGCTTCCCCTCTGGTAAAAACTTCCGCGACCGCCGGGAAATGGGCGGGATTGATCATCCTCATCCTGTACATTGTCAGCAGGAAGGAGCGCGGCCTCTACATCATGTTCCAGGTTCCCCATTACCAGTTCGAGCCGGGACCCACCGCGCTTTCGGCGCTGGCGGGATTCGCCGCGGCCTGGTTCTTCGATCTCATACGGAGCACACGCGCCATCGGGCTGTTCGTCATGGCGCTGGTGGCGGCAACCTCCATGACCCTCTACTCCTATCTCTTTATCGGGGATGGCCGTAATTCACTGGTATTCATCGCCCTGGGATTCGTGCTCGGAGTGCTCCTCCACGAGATTCTTTTCCCGGAGGGGATGCCCGATTCCTGGCGTCGGGCCTTGAAGCGAGAAAAAGTGGAAAAGCCCAAACCTCCCGCGCATCCGTCGCTCGGGGACTATCCCCGCGATACCGGGCGTCCGGGCGAACCGGACCAGGAGCAGATCCCGGCGCGAAGAGTATAAAAAAACCAGAGCATGAAGCACGAAGAGGAATCATCCCCGGCCCATACGGTAATGAGGACGGGGCATTCCCCTCGGGTCTCCGGGCGCTTTTTTCCCTTTTCCCCGGTATTTCCCCGTTTCCGTCCGCCAATCCTTCGCACCATTTCTGAAACCAATTCGCAAAAGCGCCGTCTACCCGGAAGGTACAAACGAGGAAACGCGTCCCGGCGTCCGCGGGGACGGCTCTCTTCCGTAACTCCGGACATATCGCAGCGCTCCCGGCCCTCCGGCGACGGTTCTTTCATTCCCATGAGGTACTACCGTGAACACCAGGCATCTTTTCCCATATCTGTTCCTCACCACGCTGGCATTCATGCTCGCCGCCACGGCTCCCGCGGAGGACCTCCCGGCTCCATCCTGCCTGGAGGACGCCATCGCCGATTTTCCGGCGGCCCGCGACGGCAGCGAAAAGGCCACCAAACGCACGGTCGGACGCCTGAAAACGCTCATCGGCAACGGCGAATCCGACAGCCGCGCGCTCGCCTTCCTCGGCTGCTCCACCGCCATGCTCTCCCGCCATACCCTGCTCATCTGGAAGAAACTGTCCTTCGCCAAGGACGGCTCCCGCATGATGGACCGCGCGGCGGAATTGTCCCCGGACGACCCCATCGTCCGCCTGATCCGGGCCGCCACCTACCTGAGCTATCCCGCCCGCCTGGGCAAGGAACCCGCTCTCCACGAGGACATCCGCTTCCTCCGGAACGCGCTCGACAACGACGCCGTTCCCGCCGGCCAGCTCCAGGAAACCTATCGCGTCTTCGTCCGCTACTACAACAAATACAAGGACCCCGAAGCCTGCGACCGGTATCTGGCGCTCATCCAGAACCCGGATGTCAAACGCGAACTCAAGGACATGATCGCGGGGAAATGAAGGGAAAAAAAGCCCTTGACTGGAGCCGCTTCGGTCATATCTTATAGGAGCAGAGTGACCAGATTTACAGTCTGTCAGCTTTGGGTGAGCGGCGTTCTTTTCTGCCTGAGAGGCCTATTGACTTTTTCTCTGGTAACTTGTAACTCCAAAAACTGCGGGGTTAATTCGGAGTAACGTTTTGACCTGACTGTTTTCTCTGGTATTTTGTAACCGTCATCCTCGATATGGACCTCATCATCGAGTTTTGACTTGACTGTTTTCTCTGGTATTTTGTAACTGTTTTGCCGCAATCCTGAACATATTTTATGTTTTGACTTGACTGTTTTCTCTGGTATTTTGTAACCCCCGTTATATCAACCGTGGTTGCGTTCGCGTTTTGACTTGACTGTTTTCTCTGGTATTTTGTAACAGCGCGCTCCCACACGGTAGGCGGGATCGAGTTTTGACTTGACTGTTTTCTCTGGTATTTTGTAACCATCACCACGAACGCATACCCCGTCACCGTGTTTTGACTTGACTGTTTTCTCTGGTATTTTGTAACTCAAGATCGAATTTCATTTCACCCTCACCAGTTTTGACTTGACTGTTTTCTCTGGTATTTTGTAACTCAATGCACGTACTCAAATCATCGAATAAGTTTTGACTTGACTGTTTTCTCTGGTATTTTGTAACGTAATACTGTGTCTCGGTTGTGACCTCCAGTTTTGACTTGACTGTTTTCTCTGGTATTTTGTAACCCTTCACGAATACGACTCGCGTTCCTTTGAGTTTTGACTTGACTGTTTTCTCTGGTATTTTGTAACATGTCGGTGAGCTTGATGCGGTTCGAAACCGTTTTGACTTGACTGTTTTCTCTGGTATTTTGTAACTTCGCCCCACGATTTATCGTTGTCGTCCATGTTTTGACTTGACTGTTTTCTCTGGTATTTTGTAACACGAGTCGCTTCATTGGCGTTCTCCCTGGTGTTTTGACTTGACTGTTTTCTCTGGTATTTTGTAACAGCTGAATGCGCTTATCCACACCGTCGATCGTTTTGACTTGACTGTTTTCTCTGGTATTTTGTAACAAATCAAAGTATCTGTTGCTCCCTTCGAGGGTTTTGACTTGACTGTTTTCTCTGGTATTTTGTAACGGCTGTAATACTCTCCGTGCTCCGTGGGGAGTTTTGACTTGACTGTTTTCTCTGGTATTTTGTAACAGGGACACACGCCGGGACCGTGGCGCATTGGTTTTGACTTGACTGTTTTCTCTGGTATTTTGTAACTGCATGTGAGAACTTCGGCGTACTCCCCCGGTTTTGACTTGACTGTTTTCTCTGGTATTTTGTAACTAGGTATGCCATCTATTGTTCCTTCAATTCGTTTTGACTTGACTGTTTTCTCTGGTATTTTGTAACTTCAGCCACTTTGTGGCCCCCTTTC
>CAYRTQ010000046.1:0-18256 GCA_964426865.1 uncultured bacterium | reverse complement strand
TACACCTCGACCGTGGTCTTTCCGGCCTTGGCCAGATTGAACGTGATCGTGGTGGACGGGTTGAAGGGATTCGGGCTGTTCTGCGCCACGGTGAAAGCGGCCGGAGCAGCTTCCTTCACGCCCACCTGGTTGGTGATGGTTCCCTTGATGGAATCCTGACCCAGGTAAAAGACGCCTTTTCCGATAGCCGACTTGCCATCGCCCGAGGACGCATCGTCGGTATAGATGCCGTCATAGGGAGTCCCGCTGTCGCAGTACAGGCAGCCCTGCTTGAATTTCGCGGTCTCGCCGGCGAAGGTGTAATACCCGAAGCCGGTACCGTCCGGACCGATGAGTCCGAAAGAAACCGCGCCCATGTCATATGCGCCGAAATTCGAGAACATGTTCGCGTCGGCATCGGTCACATAGGCATAGGGCGACACGTTGTAGTCGAAGCAAAGCCACGGACGGGGAGAGGTCGTTTCGAAATTGTGGTCTCCGGTGTAATCGCCGTTGCCGTTGCCCCACAGCACGTATTCCTTTTCATCGAAATCATCGAGCGAGGGATTGATCATTTCACGATAGCAGGCATTGAATGTCGAGAGGAACACCTTGTTGTTCCTGCTGTAAATCTGGCCCGGACCGCCAACCACCTGTCCACCAGCCGTCTGATCTTCCAGACTGGCCCAACGGGAGGACAAATCGATTGTTTTCACCAGGCTTCCGTCGTTGATATCCAGGTAGCACAGAGCGGCATTGCAGTTGGGGCTGTCACGGTCATACACGGCGGTAATGATGTAATCCCCGACAATGGCGATTCCGCCGCCCGCGGTCAGATTGGTGCCGTAGTGGAACAGGGACAGGCCGGAGTTGGTTCCCCAGTCGGTCACAAGCGTGGATGTGCCATTCGGCACCCGGTTGAATTTCGCCACCACACCAACTTCTTTTACCAGGGAATCGATGAAACAGTAGTTGTAATCGCTGGGATCCAGGAGGCACTGCCGATTGCCGAACATTTTCGTGGTTTCGAGGAGCGAGGCATCTTCGGGATCGTTGCCGATGACCCACTTCTGCAAGCCGTTGGCCTTGTAAAAGATCGGCTGCGGAAGCGGCGCGCCGGACTCGTCGTTGGTGACGATGATGGAGTGGGTGCTGTGATCCATGGTGAGAGATTTGGTCACCGGAATCTTCGCGCTCACACCGTCATATCCCCACAGATAATAGGTATACTCATCGGCGGGAACGAGATCCTTCGCCGTGCTCCTTCCATCCCAGTTTATGGTGTTGGAGCCTTTCTCCAAGGTACGCGCGGACGAGAAGTAGACGCAGGTGTCGATCTTGTTCATGTAATGCCAACCCAAATACCCATTGGTCACCCTGCTCACCGTTGCCGCCTTGTTCTTCGTGTAGACAAAGAACATCACGTTCGCCGGAGTCCCGGCCACGGTCACCGGAATGGACACATTCGAACCATCGAATCCATACTGAACGACCTCGGGGGCGGACAGAACGAGCGGCGAGGGGCTGAAATTGCCGCAGAACGCGGGTGTTGCCAGAAACGCCATTGCCAGGAAAACGAGAGAAGCTTTTTTCATAACTCTGTGCTCCTTACATGCTTGGTGTTTGGCATCGAAAAAGACGAAGTGGCAATAATGATCACACTTTACCCCTTCACATTCCTGTTCATCTCCTTTCCCTTTCAGTGGATTGGGGCAAAACGACACTGCATCGTTATCATGCAGGGCTATCCGCTCGGCGACACTGCGCCGGTGACAATATGTATCCTATCGCTCATTTTACAGCAAGAGACTTCCGAAATACCCTTCGCATCTTTTACCAAATAGAAGATGGGCGCTTCGCACAATATTCACAGGATATTCCTCGCAAATGCGAACACTATCCTTTCATTTCAATCGACATACAACGTTCACTACCCTAAAATATCGGGCCACGCCATTTCGAAACGGAAACAGCCCGGAAAAACGCTTCCCTCCCGTGAAGAAGAGCGTCATACAATCTCCCGCCGGACTTCCCCAAATAGTGTCCATTCCGAAACCATCATACCCGTCCATCGGGCGCGAGTCAAGTAAAGAAATGTAAAGATACCATATTTTGCTTTATTGACCATGTTGTATATTGCCAAATACCGCACATCTAATTCCCCTGTCCATTACGGCGCGGAACCCGCAAACTCCGGCGGGATGGGGATATCGGTCCCAAATTATCGCCGCGAAACGAAACGAGGCGGGCGGACCACAAAAAAAGCCCCCCGGACCCGCTCCCGGGAGGCTCATCTCGTGGAAAATCGTGTTTACTTGAGGAGGGTCATCTTCATGGTCTTGGAGAAGGAGCCGCTCTTGACGGTATAGAAGTACACGCCGGCGGAGAACTTGGCGGCGTTCCACACCACGGAGTGGGAACCGGCGCTCATGGTTCCATTGACCAGGGTGCTGACCTTCTGTCCGGCCACATTGTACACCTCGACCGTGGTCTTTCCGGCCTTGGCCAGATTGAACGTGATCGTGGTGGACGGGTTGAAGGGATTCGGGCTGTTCTGCGCCACGGTGAACGCGGAAGGAGCAGCGTCCTTCACGCCGACGATATTGGAGATGACTCCCTTGATGGAATCGTGGGCCACATACCACCACCCGACCTGATCCGCGGTGACCGGAGCGGAGGGATTGTCCGAATATAACCCGTCATAGGCGCATCCGGTATCGACAAAGACATCGGTCCACTTCGGGCCGGTCAATTCGCCGGAGAAGGAGAAATACCCGACGCCGGTGCCATCCGGACCCATAAGGCCGAAAGACACCGCGCCCAGCGCATGGACCGGCATGGCCGCGAAACCGTTGCTGTCGGTTGTGTTGTAGGTGGAAATGCCGGGGGCGTTGTAATCGTTGCACACCCAGGGATGCAGAGAGGAACTCGCATCGTTGCGATCCATGAAATAATCGCCGTTCTGGTTCACATACAGGGTCATGTCGTTGATGTTGCCTTCACGGTAGGGATCGATGACCTGCTGTATGCAGGTGCCGTGATAGCTCATGTGAAGCAGACCGTTTCCGGCGTTGAGAACGCAGGTGGGACCGCCGTTCAACTGGCCGCCCTGATCGGCATCCTCACTGCTCACCCACCATTCCGAGAGATCGACCCGTTTGCTCTCGGAGCCGTCATCGATGCTGCAATACACGAGTTCGGAAAGCCCGCCGGTGGTGTTGAAGAAATTGTTGTTCGGAATGAATATGTCGCTCCCGTTATCCAGCACGGATAATCCGGAGTGGAATTCCGCGGACTTTCCGGGCAGGCTGAACGAGAACGCGCCATTGGTTCCCCAATCGAGCTGAGGTTCGGAAGCGCCGTTCGGCACCCATTTGTACTTCGTCACCTGCATCTCTCCTCCCGGGGTCTGCGTACCCTTGAACCACATTCTGTGATCGGTCGGGAGAAACGCGATGTAGGCATTGTCCGCCCACGCCATTGCCGACGTGGTTTCGACCATGGCGGAGTTCATGGGATCCATTCCTATGGTCCACTTGTAGTGGATCTTCGCGGTGGCGCTGCCTTCGCTTCCGCCGGTGTCATGTCCGCCGGAAACCGTATACGGCTGCGTGAGCGGGTTCCCCTGGTCATCACGGGTGACAATCATGTCACGGGCGCTGTTTCCACCGCCCACCGCGACCGTCTTGCAGACCAGTTGACGGGGAGTGCTGCTGTCGAAGGCCCAGATGTAATAGGTATAATCCCCGGGGGGAACCGGCAATTCGTTCTCGTCCTTGCCGTCCCAGAGAATGGTGTTCGAACCGGACGACAATTTCAGATCGCCGGAAATGTAGATGCTGGTATCAATCTGGTTGACATAGTGCCAGCCAAGGAATCCGTTCTGCACCTTGTTGATTTTCGAGGCCATGTTTCTCGTGTACACACAAAAAACCGCGGTGGACTGGACGCCGGTCGCGGTTACCGGGATGCTGACTTGTGAGCCGTCGAATACATAGTGGACCGAACTCGGAGCGGAAAGTCTGAGAGGCTGCGGAGCGAAGTCTAACGCGAATACCCCTGATGACAAAAGAAACAGCGCTGCGATACAGAGCATGGTCTTTTTCATGATACCCTCCGGTTGGTTGCACAGTTAACCCATGAACTGAAGCACCTGTTCTGTCATCCCTCCTTCCTTGTCCAGTGAAAACCGTTTCCCGAAATGGATGTCCTGTCAAACCCCGTATCCGTCGGCGTACTCCGGGACGACCTGTCGCGCTGAAAGCGACGGCGCCGAAAGCGGACCGTCATCACGACTCTCTGGCTCCCCTCGCGTTCCGGGAGCATCCATCGCGAGAAAGCGAAGAAGCAATCACCCATACCATGTGAAACTTTTCCGGAACGGGTTTCCATCCCGCACGGGCGCTTTTCCGGGTGCAATCTCCAAATTCGTTTAATTATTTATGGTTATATACTCACGTTATATTTTTTATTTAACCAAATACCCGGGGCATGTCAAGAACAAAGTAACGCCCGGCCCGATATCGACCGGATTCATATCGAACCGTCTCTTACGAGCAATAATTCACGCGAGCGGGAATAGCGCCTCAACCGATGCCGCATTCGGCGGAGACCGGGTTCGGTTCAGGAAACGGGAACCGTCGGGCGAGCCAATCCATTGTCTGAACAGGTGATGCGTATGAATGAACTGATGAGGGACTGACCGGGGCGTTTCTTTTCATCATCATTTATTGCTACAGCGGGACGTTCGTCCGGAATATACTGACTTCATCGGGATACATTCGAAAGGATGCGATTCAGTGGTCGCCCGCCTCACCAGGCCAGCGGCGCCCCTCCCATGCAGGAGAGAGCAAGACTCCGTGGCGCAGTGAGTTGCTTGAGTCATGCCGCCGCCCCTGATTACGGGATGACACCCACGCGAGACCGGCGCTTCCCGTTTTTTTATGGGAAGAAGCATCATGGCCGGGTATCGGCCGCATGCGCCCGGTCACGAGGGCGCGTTCATGCGGGACAAAACATTCCGCGCCCTCTCCGCCTGTCCTCATGCGTCTGTTCCGGATTTCCGGAGCAGCGGAATCAGGCGCGGTATCCCGCGGGCATGTACCCGAAGGAAGCCAGCAACTGCGCGATGATGATGAACACGATAAGATAAAACAGCCAGCCGATGAGCACGACCCCCACCGCGCGCATGGTGCCCCGGTAGTCCAGCGCCTGGCGAACCGCAATGATCATGGCCACGACCATCCACACCGAGGCAATGGTGAAAACGATCCCGTAGAGCACGGGCGCGACCCCAAGTACCCGTATCAGGCCGGGAGAACTGGAGAACCCAATTGTGCGCAGGAGTTCGCCGTGGGTCACCGAGGTTTGAGTCTCGGGCAAAATGCGGGTCCCGATAAAATAGGTGACATAAGCCCAGAGAAACCATCCCGCGATTCCGGCGATCGCTCCCCCGATCACCCCGGCCAGCCCACCCGCGGTATAGCTCCCGATTCCGGCGGCGAGTCCCGAAAGGATGACCACGGTCACCGCCTGGCCCATCGCGGTCTTGTCCGCCTCAACCTCCTCGTACAGGTTCGCGTCCAGTTTTGCCGCGCGGACCATGCGTTCCGTTAGTGAAGCCATGCTGTGCGCTCCTTTCGAAGAAAGGACGAATCCGGCATCCGCCCGGAGGCGGACGCCTGGGACGCCCCATTTCCCGCAACGTTCGCGAAAAAAGCCTTGAACCCGTTCACCACCAGTGACGGCGTATATGCTCTCTCCGGTTGAGATACCGCTCGGCGGAAAGGGCGGCGCTGCATCCCTCTCCCGCGGCGATCACCACCTGACGTATTTTTTTGCAGGTTACATCGCCCGCCGCGAACACGCCATCGACCGGAGTGGACATATCCCCCCGATTTACCCGCACACACCCCTCCTCTTCGGTGGGGACCGCGCCATAGAGGAAATCCACCACGGGATGCTGCCCCTGGAGATAGAGAAACACGCCGGATGCCGCGAGATCGCGTTCTTCTCCCCCCGCCTCTCTCAGCCGGATCCCGGTCATATTCTCCCCGCCATAAATAAGGATCGGCTGCCATCCGGCGAGTATGGAGATTTTGGGGTTTTCCTTGATCTCCCGCCGTATGGTCAGGGGAACATGACGGGAGGGCGTGACAATGGTGAGTTTACGAACGAGCTTGAGGATGAAATCCAGTTCCTCGTGCATGAGATTGATGTTTCCCACCGCGGCCACCTCCATATCCCGGAAGAAAGCCGCGTCGCAAACCGCGCAGTAGCTCACCCCGCGCCCGATATACTCCGCTTCCCCCTCGATGCCCGGCTTGCGCGCCATCGAACCCGTGGCGATGATGACCGTACGGCCATAATAACTCCCCCCGGAAGTCAGGACTTCCCGAATTTCACCCTGGAAATTCACTCCGACCGCTGTGGCGGTAATGATCTCCGCCCCAAATTGCATCGCCTGCCCCCGAAAGATATCGAGCAGTTCCATTCCGGTGACCGCGACCGGCAGTCCGGGGAAGTTTTCTATCTTTCCCGCGATCCCCAGCGCACCCACGGCGGGACTACGATCCAGAACGAGGGTGCTCAGGTTCCCGCGCGCGGAATAGAGCGCCGAGGTCAATCCCGCCGGTCCTCCTCCGATCACCACGACATCATGGACCTTTCTTTCCACCGTGTCATTCCTGTTGAGGTTGCTCATGGTCCCCTCCCGGTTCGCCGGGAAGGCGCGAGACATTTTCCCGGCGTCGGAACTCCACCTGGCAGTAGTCAGCGCCGTGGCAGAGGAAACTGTTCATTTCGAGAGTCGACTCGCGGTCGAATTCGTTGGCCCAGACCGCATACTCGGTTTTGCAGATTTTGGCTCCGATTTTCCCCGCGAGTTCCTCACGGCCGGATCGAAGCATCATATCGTACCAGGGACACCGGCTGATCATGACCTTGAACACATTTTCGCCCTCCCACGCCGTAGTAAACACATATTCCTCCAAAGTCAGCTTCGTGGTGAAACAGCGGAAAAGAGCGTGCAAACCCTGCTCCAGACGAGTCATGGCTTTCAGGGTGCGGACCTGGATTTTCGGGAGCACTTTCCAGACCTCGGAATCGACTTCCAGCGCCTCGTCGAACCCGCGGCGATCTTCCACTTTCATGAACCACAAACCATCCACCGCGGTGTAGCTCCGACGGAAATATTGCACAATGTCCTTATCGCTCAGTTCTTCCATTTCCACCCCTTTCACACGGGCGCACGGGATGAAAACGGATGCGGCGATCCATCCCGGAATTCCGGTATCCGTGGCCAGTTCCATTTTGTCGCGCCGAAGATATATAATGATAATATAATTAACAGCACGGGATTAAACACGGGAAAGTTCGTCCCGTCTCGGGAATCCGCGTCACAAACCGGTTGTCTGAACCGGATCCCGGCGTCATCATGCAGTTCACCCCCGGCGCTCCTTTGGAAAAAAACGAAAGAAAGCCGGGGGTGAGTTGAGGAAAGAGGGTGAGATGCGCCTCCTCGTTCCCGATTTGAAGCGATACCGGAATCGCGTCGCATACTTCAGAATATCTTCGGAGTCACCAACCTCTCGAAATCGGCGTATGCCATGCGAACCAGCAGGGTGTGCGTTCCGGCGTTGAACACGATCTCCCTGTTCTTTGCCAGCGCTTTCGAGACATAGACATCCATGCCATAGAGATTGCCGAAGGGGGGCATGGCGCCCGTTTCCACGCCGGGAAACAACTCCTTGAATTCGCTCTCGTCGGCCAGGAGAACATCGGTGGTCCCCGCCGCTTTCTGAATCTGGGGGATATCCACCAGATGATCCGCGCCGACCACCGCCATCGCCATCTTCCCCTCGATCTTCAGGATTACCACCTTCGCCATCTGCTGGCCGTGAATGTGGGCGGCCTCGGCGATTTCCTGGGCGGTGAACGCCGGAGAGTGACGTATGCTCATATATTTTATGGAATTACTGTCGAGAAATTCCTTGAGCTTGTTGATGGGCATGATGGTACCTCCTCGGGGAAAAGGCGTGTATGTTCGAGGGAAACCGCCGTTCAGGCGTACCAGTCGTCACGAGTCAGGGGCAGCCCGCTCATCCCGCGGTTCGGCTTCACCAGGAGAGTCTGGTATACATTCAGACGGCCGGATTTGAACCGGTGCGCCGAACCCGCCATGTACAGACGCCAGATGCGCCAGGTGGTCTCGTCCACATGCGTGAGCGCCCGGTCGCGGCTTTTCTCCAGATTCGCCACCCAGTGACGCAGGGTCATGGCATAGTGCTCGCGGAGACTCTCCACGTCGCGAATCTCGAAGCCGGTTTCCTCCGCAACCCGGAGCACGGTGCTGAGGGGAACGGTTTCGCTGTCGGGGAAAACATGCTTGCTGGAGAAAGTCACGCCCCCCTTGCCGTGGCCGGCGATATGATCGGAGATGCCGTGATTGAGGAATATCCCCCCCGGCTGCAGAAGGCTCCAGGCCTTGGAAAAGTACTCCGGAAGCTGCGCCTCTCCCACATGCTCGAACATTCCCACGCTCACGATCTTGTGGAAACCCTCGACATCGTTAAAATCACGATAATCGACCAGTTCGACATGGCAGAAATGCTTGAGCCCCGCGGCCTTGATCCGTTCCCGTGCAAGATTCGCCTGCTCGCGGCTGATGGTGACTCCCACCACATCGGCGCCGTACTTCGCCACCGCATGCATTACCAGCCCCCCCCACCCGCACCCGATGTCGAGCACCCGGTCGCCGGGATTGAGCCGCAGCTTACGGCAGATATAATCCAGTTTCTGTTCCTGGGCGGTGTTCAGATCATCCCGCATGCTCCGGAAATAGGCGCAGGAATAGAGCATGCGTTCATCCAGGAAACAGGAAAAGAAATCATTGGAGACATCGTAGTGGTAGGTCACCGCGGTACGGTCGCGTTCACGGGAATGGCGCTCCCCCTCCAACTGAAGATCATGGCCCGATTCGGGGGACTCGCCTCCGGGAAGGGTGAGGAGATATGTCCCAAGCCGTATTTTCTCGGTGATTTTCCAGGGAGCGGAAAGGAGGAAGTCCCCCAGGGCGAACGCGCTCTCGATATCGCCTTCGATATCGAAGTCATCATGAATGAACGCCTCTCCCAGAGTCAGATTGCTCAGCGGCCAGAACATTTTACGGAGAGCGCCGGGGTGTTTGAGCACGAGGGTGAACCTGACCTCCTGCCCCGGCTCCGCGTCCCATACCTGACCATCCCATAGCTGTACAGCGAAATTACGGGGATGATAGTTCTTGAGGATGGACTGGAAAAACGAGAGGGTCGTGTCCGCCGACCGTTCCGTGACTGACAACGCTGCTTCTGACATGGTGTTCTCCTTGTTCGAAACCGGGTAAGCGAATGCGGCGGGAGGATGGGAGGAGTCTTCGGATGCTTTCGTGTTTGCCGCGGTTACTCCGGTGATGCCGGGGATGGGAGCGCAGAAGGCTGCGGGAAGGTGCGCGTGCAGAAACATGCGAAAATAACATATAAAAAGAAACATATTATTATGTAGCGAATCAAGCTCTTTTTGGGGATTCCGCAAACTTTTTTCACGGATTTCCGTGGGAAACGGGAAACCGGAGCATTTCGTCAGTAAAAAAACCATGCGTCGATTCCCTCCGACCCGGCCTGTCGCGGGGACAAATCCCCCATTTTCGCGGCTCCAAGGGCACAGGGAGGATGGATTTGATCGAAATGACGGGTGCGGAAAGGGGAAACGCGAAGGGAATTCACGGCTCACAAAACCGTTATCCCACCCGGCGTTCCGGTTTTTACAACCTGAAAATCGGGATAAAACCAGTTGCCATGAGCGGATAATATGCATATAATATTAATGAATGTATCTTCATTCATCCATCGCGGCATCTCTCCGTGGAAGGGAACCATCATGGAACTAACATCAGAATACAAGTGCCTTTCCTGTTCCTGGTCCGACCACTTCCAGTGCGACACATCGCAGGAATGGCTCTGCTGCCCGGTATGCGGATCCAATGTGGTGCTCATCAAGAGAATTCCGGAAACATCCGCCATCAGCGGGATGCGAAAGGAACGGGCCGCGCTCGCCCTGGCCGCGGACCGGTGAGAATTGATCCCAACGAACGGAGCGGCGCCCCAAAGGGAGCGATAAGAACTCCGGCGGACTTGCCATGCGGGGTGAATATTCCGCGCCCGAATACCGGGTGCGCTTACGTGTCTGAACCATGATCCGCGGGATACGCGCATCCCGGTTCAGACATACGGCGGTCGCGGCCCGTTCCCCCGCAAAGGACAGTGCGCATCCCGCGGGACGGGAACACGGAGCGTCAAGAGAAATACGGATCGAAAAGGGGAGCGGCGAAAACCGCTCCCCTTTTCGTGTGTGCGGCGATTACCGGGCGGCGCTTATCGTTTTCTTCCCGGGAATCGTCCGGGCGGACTTGCCATAGACGTAGATGTAGGAATTGCGGAGGTTCTCGGCCATGAGAATGTTTCCCTCGCGGTCCGCGCAGATGGTTCCGCACTGGGTGGTGGCGTTGGGCCAGCCGAGACAGTCCATGGAGCCGGAGACCGGGTCGTAGCGCAGCAGCCAGGAATTGTCGTAATCACGGCCTCCGAGCATGTAGAGCTTGTCGTCGCCGCCATAAGCCAGGGAGCGCAGGTTCCAGTATTGGAAGGCCTTGCCCTTGTTCACCACGGTTGAGGTGGAAGGATTGAACTTGAAAAGGAAGCCGTCGTTGATGGTTCCGCACCAGAAACCGCCGTCACGGGCGGGAATGGCGGCGGCGATGCCGTTCTCATAAATGGGATCGTTGTCCATGCCCTTCTGTGTGGGGACCACCGCGCCGGTGAACACCGGCTTCTCGTCGCCATAGGCCAGACGGAAGATGCGCCCGCCCTGGAGCTTGATGTAGGTCGAGAAATACACCGTCCCGGCATCGTCGATCATGAGCGCTTTCGGGATGCCGCGCCAGGAAACCCGGCCCAGGTCCTTGACCCTCCACGGCTTCATGACCTCGCCGAAATCCTTCACCGTCTTTTTGCTGTAATCGTAGGCGAAGAGATGCCCGGCGGGACAGGTAACGCCATAGATGCGGGTATGGAGGGAATCCACCGCCACGCAGGCGATGCCCTGTCCGGACGCCATGACCCCGTAATCCACGAATGTCCGGTTATTGGGATCGTAGGTAAAGAGATGGCCGCCCTCGTATTTCTTGCCCGCGTCGTCGAGGAGTTCATTGTAGGTGGTGGTGGCGCCGACCAGGATGTTGCCGGGTCCGGCCACAAGTCCGCTCACCTTGGGCTGTCCGGGGAGTTTCGAGGTGACATTGAGCGCCTGCTCGCTCTTCTGGCCGTCGGTGCGGAAGATATGGCAGGTATTGCCGCCCCAGGTCGCTTCCGTGCTGCCATATACCCAGCCGTCGGGCAGAAGCAGCATGCCGGTGACCGCGCTTTCACCGCCGTGAATGGGGCCCTGCGGCCCGTTGGAAATCAGGTAGCTCCGCACGATGGACCCCGGGTCCATATCGCCGTAGCGCTGGGCATTCGCCGCGGTCGTTCCGACGATGACGGACAGGGCCAGCATCCAGGTAATTTTCATTCCGGTTTTCATCACTGCAAGCCCTCCAGACTCTTGGGTGGATCGTAACGAACGAGGACCGGACGCCGTATCTCCTGTCCGTCCTTGTCCTTCTGTCCGCGCAGGACGGCGTAACAGGAGAAATACACGGTGTGGTCACGGCCGCAAACCGCTCCATAGCAGCCATCCACATCGATTTTCCCGGGCCAGACGAACTTTTTTGTCTTCAGATCGAAAATGGTGAGGATGGGCATGCCGGAAAGCGTGATGCCGTGGCCGCCCGCGATCATGTAGATCCGCCCCAACTGCTCGTCCAACGCCATGTTCGGCGTGTACACCCGCTCCTTGGGCACCGAGCACACGTGGCCGTATTCCTCGACCTTGTTGGTCTTCGGATCATAACTCCAGAGGAAGCCCTCCGCTGAAATGCCATAGATGATGTTCTTCGAGGACACCACCGAGGCACGGGATTTTCATGTCCAGATCGGTGAACGTCTCGGTATCCGGATTGAATTGGGTGAGACCCTGGAATTCATTGGCGAAGTAGCACATGCCGTTACGGTCCATGATCATTTCCCGGATTCCGAATCGTCCGTTGGTTTCGTACCGACGCAGTTCGCGGGTCTGGACGTTCAGACGGAAATATCGCCCGCGATCCACCGAAAAGCCGTGCACCGTATTCCGCTTCTCGTCCAGATAGAGAGCCACCAGGCCGCCATAGGGATTCGGGATGCCGAAATACTCCGTCCGCTTCGTCCGGGGATCGTATTTGACCACCGCGCCGCCCGCGTAGCTCTTCGGATACCAGGCGTTGCCGAACTCATGATCGTAGGACGCGCCCATGTATCCCGCGGTCCAGATATTGCCCTGGGAATCGGAGAGGATATTGGCGTGGATCTTGCCGTGGCCGGGGGTTTCGGCGTTGGAGAAGATGGCGCTTTCCTTGTCGAGATTGTAGACCTCGGTGACCTTGTCCGCCTTGGGATCGTAATAGGAAACGATGGTGTTTCCATACCCCCACGGACGCTCGAACCGGTCCGCATTGCTGGTGCGGTCGGTTCCCCAGTGATCGCCGCCGCTGAACCAGATACGCCCCTGCGGGTCCTCGCAGATCTTGTTCCAGTTGGTTTCCATGACACTTTCGCCCTTCCAGATGTTGCCGGGGGCGACGAACTTCTTCACGCTCACTTCCCTGATGTCACTCTTCGGCTGCCCGAACCCGAGAATCGGGATCGCGAGCAGACCGGCGAGAATGACCATGCAGCATCTCAGGCGCTTCATACCTGCTCCCTCCCTGAAAAGGATGAAATCGGAAAGAGTCGCTCAATGGGGAAACACCTTCTCCCACGGCCCGTAAGGCCCGCTTCCTTCCCGCGCAAAAAAGAGGATTCATGAATGGAATAAACCATAAAACGCCGGTCATGGCAATGGGAAAACGGGGTTCCCGAAGAGAAGTGTATCGATGGTGCGTTCAAAATCAACGCACATCCATCTTTCACTGATTTTTATGGGTGGACGGGGCGTCGGGATCGGTATATTTTGTCTGAACCGGTGATGCGCGTGATGCGAATGATAAAAAGCTGATGAAAAGCAGTCTCTTCCATCAGTAGTTCATCATTTTCATCACGCGCATCACCAGTTCAGACAAGCTTTTTGAAGCCTTTCCGGGAGCGCTCCTTATCCCCTCTCCCGCACGTCATTTCGCGCGGGAGAGGGGCAGGGGTGAGGGAATCGGCGGAGGAGAACACACCATCCTCCTCTTGAGCGAAGCCTTGAGCGGATGATTACAAAATACCTGAAATTTCACGGTTGGCGGCCGCGTCATATCTTTCAAAGAGAGCATCACGGTTATCGTAGCGCGGAGTACGGTAACACGACCCGTTCCTTTCAACCCCGGAGGCTGCCATGCACCTGAAACTCAGGCTTTTCGCACTGACCATCCTCGCCGCCCTGCTGCTGGGGGCCTGCGCGGTCTTTTCCGAAACCACCGAGCAGTTCCACAAGACATTCACGCTCCGGGAGGGAATCCCGGTCCAGGTCGAAAACATCAGCGGGAAAGTGGACATCAGCGTCTGGGACCAGCAGACAGTCGATGTCCAGGCGGTGAAACGGGCGCACGGCAATCCCCGCGATCTGGAACGGGTCAGCATCGAAATCGACACCACCGGAAAACTGCTCATTAAAACCCGATACCAGCGGAAGGATCGGGACTCATCCTTCTTCGGGCTTTTCAGCGGCAGCGGTTCCGGCCCCAATGTGAGCGTTGATTATACCATACGGATTCCTCGCGCCGCCATGCTCCGGGAAGTATCCACGGTCAGCGCGGACATAATCGTCCGCGGCGTTCGCGGCGAGCCTCGCCTGCATTCGGTGAGCGGGGATATCAGTGTATCCGGCGCGGCGGGACCGGTGGTTCTGGAAAGCACCAGCGGGGATGTTGAAATGACCGGCGGAACGGTGAGGCGCGCGGAGACAGTGAGCGGCGAATTGCAGCTCAGGAATATTTCCGGCGATCTCGATGTCAATACCACCAGCGGTGGAATCACGGTGGTGGGAACGGGAGGGCGGATCGACGTCCATTCGGTCAGCGGAGATATCCGTATAACCGGCATGCAGGTGGGAAACATCGAGACGGTGAGCGGGGATATCTCCGTTTCACCCTCACGGCTGGGCAATTCGACGGTATTCAGCACGGTGAGCGGGGATATCCGCCTCCGGGTTCCCGGGGACATCGACGCCGATGTGAATATGGATACAGTGAGCGGGACGCTGCGGGTGGAAGGCGGGCTGGAAATGAAAGTCACGCAGACATCGCGGAAACACATCAGCGGGAGAATCGGCTCCGGAGGGAAAACCCTCGCGGTGAACACCACGAGCGGAGATGTGCTGCTGGAGAAATGACGAAAGACGCCTCCGGCGGGGAATGCAAGGGGAATGGGGAACGGTTCGGATTACACGGCCTCCGGGTCACGAACCGTAAGATACCACGGAGAACATCATGAAAACGAGAAGGATTTCTTTTCTGTTGGGTACGGTCGCGCTGCTGGCGGCATTCGCGGGCCATGCCTGCGGAGATGCGCGGGAGGAATATCACAAGACCTTTCCCCTGAAAGCGGGAGCGACCGTCCAGTTGTACAACACCAATGGGAACGTGGCAATCAGCGCCTGGGACGAAACCTATGCCGATGTCCATGCGGTAAAAAAGACGCGGGAGGACAAGAGCGAATTGGACCGGGTGGAGATTCAGGTATCCACGGACAATGGGCTGGAAATCAGGACAGCGATTCGGAAAGCGAATCCGGACGACGAGTCCTTCCTTTCCCGCATCACCGGCGGAATTGGCTCCGGCCCCAAGGTGAACGTGGAATACACGGTCACGGTTCCCCGGTCCGCGCTTCTCGGCGAGATACGGACGGTCAACGGGGGAGTGACGCTCCGGGGAACCGGGGGCGACGCGCGCGCCCGCACCACCAACGGCACGGTGACCCTGACCGGCGGCGCACGGGCGGCGGAGGCCCGGACAACCAACGGGGCGGTGATGGTCAAGGATGGAACGGTCACCGAACGGGCATCCTCGACCAACGGGAGTGTCACCGCGACTCTCGACGCCGGATCGACCCTGCCCGCTAAGTTTTCCTCCGTCAACGGCTCTGTCACCCTGACCGTCCCGAGAGGGATAAACGCCGATGTGGAACTTCGGACGGTCAATGGCCGGGTATCCGTCCCCGAGGGCCTCACGCTCAGGGGGGGAACGGTTTCCCCACGGCGTATCGAGGGAAGGCTCGGTTCGGGGGGAAAGCTCATCTCCGCGGAAACGGTCAACGGCAGCATTCGCTTGAACATGAAATAGCTCCCATCGAAACCGGCTTGTCACCCCCTGTTCCTCTTCCCCGGAGAGGGGCGGGGGGTGATTCCGTTTTACGGGGGGACCGGACCGCGGAACGACCGGCCTCCGCCCCCAATACCCTTGACATCCCCCTGTATTTTGGTTACCTTGCAGTATCATGATACACACGATGGCATGAAGATTTCAACCGCCGACGGAACCCATGAGCCGTGCGGGCGGATACGAGGTGATAATGGCGCGCATGAAACGGTTTTTACCGCTCCTTCTGCTCCTCCTGCTGACGGTTTCCCTGGCGCGGGCGGTGGAATATCCCCAGCCGAAAGGATTCGTCAACGATTTCGCCGGGGTGATGAAGCCGGAAACGGTGCAGCAACTGGAGGCGGTTCTCACCGATCTCCGGAACAAGACCGGAGTCGAGGAAGCGGTGGTAACGGTCAAGAACATGGGCGGCCTCGATGTGAATACCTATGCGGTTGACCTCTTCAAAACCTGGGGAATCGGCTCGAAGAAGAACAACGACGGCGTCCTGCTCCTGTACGCGCAGGAAGAGCGCAAGGTAAGAATCGAGACCGGTTACGGCATGGAGGGACTCATCACCGACGCCCGTTCGGGAATGATCCTCGATCAGTATGTGATTCCCTCGTTCAAGCAGAATGATTTCAACACCGGACTCTATCAGGGTGCGCTCGCGCTCGCCCAGCTCATCGCCAAGGACCGTGGAGCGACACTGGGGGCCGAGGCGCCCCAAGCCTCTCCCCCGGTCACCCCGACGCGGCGTACCGGAACCGGCGGCGGACTCCCCCCCCTGGGATTGATCTTCGTCGTGCTCATCGTCCTTTTCCTCCTCACCAGCGGGCGCGGCGCCTGCTGTCTGGCTCCCGGCTGTCTTCCCGGCTGTCTTTTGGGAAGCCTCCTGGGCGGCGGACGTCATCGCGGACCCTTTGACAACCTTGGCGGTATGGGGGGATTCGGCGGGTTCGGAGGCGGATTCGGAGGGGGAAGCGGCGGTTTCGGTGGATTCGGCGGCGGATTTTCCGGCGGCGGCGGCGCTTCACGGGGATTCTGAGGCCCTGTGTTTCCTGAAGAAAGCGACAGCGGCGCAAAGGGGGAATAGCCTGGACCCGGATGTATGTGATTACGGGTTTCCGGGATGACCAGCGGGAAGGAATGGCCCGCCGGGGCAAGCTTCCGCGCCTGCCCGTCCTTGCCCCTCTCCCGCAATCCCGCGTATCCTGAAATGGATGGAGCCCCGGCGCATTCCCTCATGGAGGATTCATGGAACAATTGCCTGAAAAAATACGGAAAATGGCGGATGATTTCACCGCGGATATCCGGGAGTGTTTCGGAGAAAAGCTCCGGTCGGTGATCCTCTATGGACCCGCGGCCCGGGGCGAGGATACGAAGGGGGGCGGGAACGCCACGTTCATGGTGGTGATTCCGGACAACTCGCCGAGCGAACTGGCTCCCTGCACCCCGTTCGTGAAAAAGTGGGCGCGTCAATCCATCGCCATCCCGCTTTTCATCACTCCGGATTACATCCGGGACTCCCTGGATTCCTTCCCGCTGGAATTCATGGAAATGCGAAGCTCCTACCGTGTCGTCCACGGCGAGAATGTGCTGAAGGATCTGACCTTCCGCGACTGCGACATCCGGAACGAGTGCGAGCGGGAAATCAAGGGAAAGCTGCTCTACCTCCGGGCGGAGTACCTGGCTCTCCGAGGCGACCGCAAGGGTCTGGCGCTCCTGGTACACCGGTCCCTGAATACCTTCCGTCTGGTGTTCACCGGGGCGCTCTCCCTCAAGGGCATTCCGGCCCCGGAGGACACCGTCGGCCTGCTCGACGCGACCGCCGGAGCGTACGGTCTGGACCAGACCGTACTGAAAAGCCTGCATGCGCTGGCGCGGGGAGAGATCAAACCGGAACCCGCGGAGGCCGACCGTCTCTTCGACCGCTATGTGGAGGAACTGGACCGTTTATCGAAAGCAATCGACACTTTCTGTCCTTCGGGGGGTAGAGAATGAAATACATGTTGATATTCCTGGGAATCCTGCTCTTCCTGTTCCTGATGGTGGGCGGATACCTCAAGAGCACGTACAACCGGATGATAGTTATGCAGGAAAACGTGAACACCTCGTACGCCCAGGTGCAGACCGTGCTCCAACGGCGGTATGACCTGATCCCCAACCTCGTGGAAACGGTCAAGGGCTATGCCTCCCACGAGGAGCGGGTGCTCACCGCGGTGACCGAGGCCCGGGCGAAAGTCGGCGGAGCCACCACTCCGGAATCCCGCCTCCAGGCGGAAAACCAGCTCTCCGGCGCTCTCAGCCGCCTCATGGTGGTGGTGGAAGCCTATCCCCAGTTGAAAGCGAACCAGAACTTCATCTTGCTCCAGGATCAGCTCGAGGGCACGGAAAACCGTATCGCGGTGGAGCGCCGGAACTACAACCAGACGGTGATGCAGTACAACCAGTACATCCGCCAGTTCCCTCAGAACATGGTCGCCGGAATGTTCGGTTTCGAGCGGAAACAGCCCTTCGAGGCTCCCGCCAACGCCCAGGAAGCGCCGGATGTAAAGTTCAACACGGAGACGCCCGAACCCGCGCCGAAATGACCGGGCGGTCATGATAATTCAAAGGCCCCTCCCCGCATGGGAAAGGGGCCATTTTTTTGGCACCGGTCCATATGCAAATACCGTATCGATGGAACTGCCGGTCCTCTTCTCCGGAAAGAAGCGTTCAAATCTGCTGCAATTTAGCCCGCTTACCCTCACTCCACACCCTCTCTCCCCCGCATGTCATTTCGCGGGGGAAAGGGGCCGGAGGTGAGGGAATCGTCGTGCGCAGGTG
>CAYRTQ010000045.1:14285-18543 GCA_964426865.1 uncultured bacterium | reverse complement strand
TCCCTCGCCCGCGCGTCTTTTCGCGGGGGAGAGGGTGGCCGCAGGCCGGGTGAGGGTCCGCGACGGTGGAGTATACACCACCTTCTTCTTTGCGGATATCCGGGCGGGAGACAGGTACAAACGTTTTCCATCACCGGTCCAGACACTTTTTCCCCCCTTCAAAACGCCGGGGTTGTCCCGACTGGTTTCAGCATTCCGGTGAACGGGACGCCCACAGATATTTCCAGTTCCCGCGTTGCTGGCTGCCTCGCGGTCCGCGCTGGTCCAGACCGCGGGGAGTTACGGGGGATGCCAGCGTTTTCGTCTCCTGGGCGACAGTGGGAAGGCACGGCACCGGGCAGGACTGCCGCGGCGAGCAACAGAACGGTGAGCGGGCGCGTCGACCGGCGAATCACGGCTGGTATCATGATGGTTGTCTCCCGGTAATGTGGGTCATTGGTCCGCGGACCCAGCATTCCTGTTCTTTTTCAGGGAAAGCAGATCCGAAAGGGAACCGAGTGTTTCGAGATTTTCGATATGTTTCACATGACGGGCGGCCAGACGGTTCTCCTCCTCGATCTGGAGCTTGACCTCATCCCGGAGAATGCTCACGCTGTCCGGGGCCTCGACTCCGATTCGCACGAACTTTCCGGTGACTTCCAGAATGGAAATGGTGATGTCGGGACCGATATGAATCTTTTGTCCTGCTTTCCTGGAAAGCACGAGCATGCCGATCCTCCTGCTGAAAAAACAGTCCGCTCAATACGGCAGAGGCCTTTCCGAGGAACCGGAATGGTGGTCCGCAGGTCTCATAGATAAGGCGCCCCGATTGCTTTTTTATAAGGTACATCGCTTCGGTGAAAATCCAAGTGAAAACGGTAAATTGCGCGATTTTGACGCAAAGAATTGTTGCCGTTCGTTTTAATATTGTGTATACTATGGTTCCGCCGGTGAAACCACGACACAGGAAAGGGAAATAGTTGAGATCGACTGAATTATCTGTCTATACCATGATTTTGAACTCGACACTTTTTACCAAGTTTATTTTCCTGGTACTCCTCGGCTTTTCTATCGTATCATGGGCGATCATTATTCAAAAGTATTTCTATATCAGGAAGTACCGGGATAATTCCGCCCGCTTTCTCCATACGCTGACCAGTCAGGGAACGCTTGTCCAGATCGAGGAATGCTGTATTCATTTCAGCGCCGGTGTGGCGAAATCCATGCCCGCGTTCCTGCTCAAACTGATACGCGACGCCAGCCAGGGGAAACCGGTCTTCGCGCCTGAGAGCATCCTGAACAGCGTTGTCATGGGCGAGAGCGCCACCCTGCAGTACGGCATGGGGGTTCTGGCCACCGCCGCCGGGGTCAGCCCGCTTCTCGGGCTTCTCGGAACGGTGTGGGGAGTGATGTATTCTTTCATGAATATCGGCCAAGTCGGCAACGCTTCCATCGCAGCGGTGGCCCCGGGTATCGCCGAGGCGCTCCTGACCACCATCGCCGGACTCGTGGTCGCCATTCCGGCCATGGCGGGCCATAACCTTCTCCAGGGATACATCAACCAGTGTCTCGACAATCTTGACCGTATCAACGAGTTCTCCCTTTCCATGTTCAGGAAGGGCGCCAAGGCATGATTACCCGGAGGCCGGTCAAAGCCGAAGTCAATTTCGTCAATCTCATCGACGTGACCCTGGTGCTGCTCATCATCTTCATGGTAACCGCGCCGGCCATGCAGGAGTGGATTGAACTGGACCTTCCTTCCGCCAAGGCGGCGAAATCGAACCTGTCCGAGGGCATTATCATATCCGTGCGCCAGGACGCAACCATCTACATCGACCGTGAAAAGGTCGCTGCCGCCGACTTTCCTCAAAAATTCGACCAGGTCTGGAAATCACGCTCCGGCGAACCGGTGTACGTCCGGGGAGACCGCGGGGTCCCTTATGGATCGGTGGTGGAAGTGATCGGATATGTCAAAAAAGTCGGAGGGGAAAATGTCGGCCTGGTAGTGGAAGAGGATACCTCCCGAAAGTGATGTTTTTGGATTGTTTGCCATGAAGCGGCATATTATTATATCCATGATCGGGCATCTGCTCGTCTTCATCGCGCTGATCGTGCCGGCGTTCCTTCCCAGTCGGCCCGTGCCGCCGGTGCAGATGGTCACTGTCCGGGCGGTCACTCCGCAGTCCATCTCCCGTCTTTTGGAGAAGACGCGGGAGACGGCGCCGCCCAAGCCCGAGCCCAAGGTCCCGCAGGTGGTGACTCCCAAGGAGAAGCTGATTCCGGACCCGAGCAAGACCACCCGTAAGGTGCAGACGGTGAAGCGGGCGGAGAAACAGTCCGATAACAAGAAACCCGCCTCGGAAGTGAAATCTCCGGGGAAAGCGGAAAAAACCGGTCTGGAGGGGGTTGTCAGTACGCTCCAATCGGTGGACAACGAGTATCTCGCCACCATCGTGCAGATCATCCAGAGCAACTGGCGGGCGCCGAAATCCAACGATCTCTCCATAAAGGCCAAAATCTTTTTCGAGATTTCTCCGGAAGGCAAGCTGTTGAAATTACGGGTGGAAACCCGCTCCGGTAACATGATGTTCGATAAATCGGCGTATGACGCCCTTATAAAAAGCAATCCGTTGCCAGCCCTGCCGGATGATTTCACCAGCGACAAACTGAGTGTATACCTTACCTTCAGTTATTAAATATGTAACCCGGGAAGCAGTATGGAAAGAAATCAGCACTTGACTTTACAAGGGATTTGTAATTATTTAATAGGTTGCATATTCCTGTTTTCCCTGTGTGTTATACCGTTCAATTCGGGGTATGCCGAGGGGAATCAGGTTCATCTTCAGATACGGGCGGGAAGCGGTTCCAATCTCATTGGGGTGGGGATCGAGGGTTTTTCCGCTCCGGAGCCTTCCGCGCTGATCAACGTGGTGCGGGAGACGCTCATCGAGGATTTGAACAACAGCGGTATTTTCCAGGTCATCACGCTTTCCGACAGTCTTTCGGGTCTTCAATCGCCGTTGTTTCAGCGCTGGAAGGCGGCGGGCGCCACCTGTTATCTGGATGGGGTGAGTGTGGGGATGGGTGGTTCGGTCGCGGTGAAACTGAACGATGTGGCTACCGGAATGACCCGTATCGATGCGGAATATCGTATCGAGAAGAACCGTCCCTGGTATACCGCCCATGTCATCGTGGATGACATGATCCAGATATACACCGGCATGCGGGGGAGCTTCGCCTCCCAGATTTCCTACATCGGGCCCGGCGGAGAAATCTACACGGTCGATGCCGACGGCAGGGGAAAGCACCAGTTGACCTTTTCGAAGAATATGAAGCTGACCACCGCGTGGTCTCCCGCAGGGGATCGTATTGCGTATTCGGCCATGTCCGGGAACTGGTCCATCGCTACCATCAATGTGAATACCGGGCAATCCCATATGGCCTTTCACGGTGGCGGGCAGTTCATTTCTCCCGCGTGGGGGCCGGCAAATTCCGATATCCTGGCGTTTTCTTCCAATCGTGAAGGCAATAATGAAATTTACGTCGCCCGAGCCAATGGTTCCGGAATACGACGTATGACGAACAGCCCGGGCATCGACGTGTCGCCATCATGGGCGCCCGATGGCTCGAAAATCGTGTTTGCCTCGGACCGTGAGAGTCCATCGCGGCCGGTTACTTACGTCATGAACAGCGATGGTTCCGATCAGCACCGCCTGACCTCCATTCCGGGATCTTATGAGGATTCTCCCTGCTGGTCTCCCCGTGGCGACCGTATTACGTTTGTCATCCGGAGCGGCAGCACGGGAGCCGATATCGCCACGGCATCTCCTTCCGGGGATGATGTGGTGCAGTTGACCGTTGGCGAGGGGACAAACGAGAACCCGAAGTGGTCGCCGGACGGATTGCGGATCGTATTCAGTTCGACGCGTAATGGCGGAAGAAACCTGTTCATCATGAACTGGGACGGAACGGGGATCCGTCCGTTAACGAAAGACGGCAATTGTCATTCACCATCGTGGGCGCCTTCCGCTTCCGGAGACGACATTCGTGTCAAGAAACGGTAGGTTAATCTTTTTCACTTTCATGAAAGGATGCACAGATGTTTAAGCGTAATGTCGCCATTGTTCTGGCCCTGGGTTGCGTGATTTCTCTGGCAGGACTGGAAGGTTGCGCCAGCAAGAAAAAAGTTACTCCGCCTCCGGCTGTTCAGACCGCTGCTCCGGCTCCCGCTCCGGCCCCCGCTCCGGCCCCCGCTCCGGTTGCTCCCGAGCCCCAGCAG
>CAYRTQ010000045.1:5996-14275 GCA_964426865.1 uncultured bacterium | reverse complement strand
AGCAGAGAGTGGAAACCCCGACTCCGCCCAGCGATCTCGGTTTCTCGACCGTTTATTTCGACTTCGACAAGTCCAATGTCCGTGATGACCAGGTCAGCGTGCTCAATTCCAATGGCGATCTTCTCAATCGTTGGAACACCATTTCCGTCCGTATCGAGGGAAATTGCGACGAGCGCGGCTCCGCTGAATACAACCTTGCTCTCGGTCAGCGTCGCGCCGATTCCGTGAAGCAGTTCCTCGTCAATTACGGCGTCGGGGACTCCCGGATGACCACCGTTTCCTATGGCAAAGAGCGCCCGGTTGATTCCGGCCACAACGAAGACGCATGGTCCATGAACCGCCGCGCCGACTTCGTGATCACCGAACGGTAAACAGCAGCAACCGATTACTATTTGAGGTATTTGTATGGCAAGACGGGATTCGATGACAAGGATCGCCGCGATGATTATTCTCGCGGGCATGGTGGCGGTAACCGCTTCTTCGTGCGCAACCAAGAAGTTCATGCTCACGCTGCACGATGAAACCATGACAAAAGACCGGGATATGGAATCCCGTCTTGCCCACCTCGAACGTACGGTCGCGCATATCGACAGCATGACCAACGAGCAGTACGGCCTTCTCCGCGGAACACGCGCGGTGGTGAGCAACCAGTCCAAGAGCCAGGAGGATTACATACTCTCCATCTCAGCGCGACTG
This sequence comes from uncultured bacterium, assembly GCA_964426865.1. GTDB lineage: Bacteria > Latescibacterota > Latescibacteria > Latescibacterales > Latescibacteraceae > JAWLHT01. Next base: position 13,579 of record CAYRTQ010000045.1, on the reverse strand, counting down.
GACAATGTCAATCACCTGATGAACGAACTGAACCAGAAACTCCAGGCCATCCAGCTTTACGGCGGGGTGGACAGCGGCGCTCCCAAAACTCCGGGCGCTCCGGGAGACGATGGTTCGGGCGGCGCTTCAGCCGCTCCCTCGGGCAGTTACAACCCCATCGCTTCCTCTCCTTCGGTCGATCCGAAGGAATTGTACAATACCGCGCTTTCCGATCTGAACAACAGTGACTACGAAAACGCCGAGATGCGTTTCATGGCGTTCCTCATCCAGTTTCCCAAGCACGAACTGGCCGCCAATGCCCAGTATTGGCTCGGAGAGGTCGATTACGCCCAGAAGAAGTACGATCTTGCGGTCACCGAGTTCGACAAGGTCATAAAGAATTACCCCGAGTCCGAAAAAATCTCCGCGGCGCTCCTCAAAATGGCCTATGCCCAGATCGAACTCGGGAAGAAGGCCGATGCGAGAAAGAATCTGAATCGCATCATCAAGGAGTATCGCAAATCCGAGGAATACAACCCGGCCCGCGAGAAATTACGCAGGCTCGGGCGGTAGTTCCTTTCTTTCTCCGTATCGACCCATTTCCCGTCAGTACGAATCATCCTTCCACGGTTAGCGGATATCCTTTTGCCCGCAGCTTGTCCACCGCTCCGGCCAGTATGAGATTGAGGATGATTCCATCCATGGCGCCGTGGGCGGGAACCGCCTTGAACGGCAGTTGGTCGAAAGACATGGTTCCCACCGTATACGGCACCCGGTCCCAGATGCAGACATCGCAGATATCCTCCATCCAGGGACCCTCATAGCCCACGTTGACGATTCCCTGTCCCTGGGTTTTCTGGGGCTGGAACGGCATGAGAATCCCGATGAGACGCACTCCCCGCTCTTTTGCTCCGGCGCAGAAGTTGGAGCGTTCGGTGATGAGCGCGTCCCCTTTCCGGAAAATCGTGTAATCGAGGTTCTTTTCGGTCGGTTTGAGGAACGAGGGCTTGCCCGGCCTTTTTTCCAGGATGCACAGGGGTTCGTTGTGGCCCCGGATCGTGTAGTACACCGTGTTCCCGGAAAGTACCGCTTCCGCGCAGATGTTCGACGCGTCCTCGATTTGTCCCGAACTCTCCCGCAGAAGATCTCGGACCATGCCGGTAACCAGATCGAGATACTCCCTTCCCTTCGATTCACCCGCGGAACGCTTCTCCTTCTTTTCCTTCGCTTTGGACGTTCCCGCCGCACCCGGAAGGGCGATGGCTCCAGCCGCCGCGGCGGCCTTCAGGAAAGTTCTCCTACCCGTATTCCGATCCCTCTGAATTTTCTCAATATCCATATGTATTCATCCTCTTCTTCATCACCTCATCCATTTCCTTGAAATATGGAAAATGCACGAGATAAAAAAGGGTGGGCGGTTTTCCGGATTCGATCATACCCTGGATATATTCGCACTGCACCGCCCAGTTGATGGTGAAATTGATTTCACGGGCGACCGGAAGGATCTTTCCCTCTATTCCCGGTACTGAGAACGCACCGGCGTCGCCACCGCATCCGTTGTCTATGGCCGTGTCCGCCAGGGTATGGAGAAAGGCGTCCGACTTCGGTTCTCCACGGCGTTTGTGCGGACTGATGGTGACAAGCCGGGTATTCTTGCGGGCGCGGAGTTCTCTGGCCACACTGATATCGTCCGGATCGTCGGGTGCGTAGGAGGCGAGAATGAGCGCGTCGCCATCCTGGAATTCCTTGCGGCTGTACCGGTAGATATGAATGTCGTAAAGACCCGATCCCCGTGTCCAGCAGTCGAGGGACAGGGCGATGCCCCGGTCGTAGACCAGGAGCCTGCCCCCGGCGAGTTTCGCCTGGACAATCATGGCTCCCGCCCTGCGGATCAGGTCCATGCGATCCCCTATGGCATCCAGACCCTTGAGCAGGGATGTGGTATATTGCTGACGCAGACTGTTCACCGGAACTCCTTTCTTCGACGTGTACCGTTTATCTGCATACCCGTTGTCTTCATATCGCCATCGAGTTATGACAGCGCGTGGAAAGAGACTTCACTCAATGCGTCCGGGACACTATTTATCGATGAATATACAAAAATATGACAATGCATGTGCAAACAAATGCCGTGTGAGGGAAGCGGGAGAGCGGGATGGGGAAGGGGTGAGAGCCGGGAAAGCGCTCACCCCTGAGCCAGCAGGGGAACACGGGTTTTGCAACGGTCGTCGGGGATGTCCACCTGACGGGCGCTGCGGGTTTTCAGGTTCAGAAAAATCGGGCCGCGGAGATTGACCGTGGTGTTTTCCGGCTTATCCGCGAGAGTGACAATGGACAGGAGCACGGTATCCACGGAACTCCCCAGATCGGTCTGTTGCCGCGGGATGTCAGCGACGAAAGAGGAATAATCCTCGAATACCCGCAACGGTTCCAGGACCACGAAATCCGGTCCGCCTTCGGCTACCGACAGCATGCTTTTAAAAGGCTCGCATCCCTTGATGTCGAAAATGGCGAAATCGGTATAGTCCTCGAAGCCGATCAGGCCGTCGGGGAAGTGGATGACCTCGGTGCGGTCCACCCGGATTTCTCCCCGAGAGGTTTTTATGACCAGATATTCTCCCGAGTTGTCTGTTTCCACCAGAAACCTCCGTGCAAAGTATGAGGGATGAGAGCTGAAACAGGGGGCCGTCGTATTCCGTTCGATCTTTCCGTGTTTCCGACGGAATATGTATCATTCATACCGGACTCTGTTTTCCGGTCCAATCAGTTCAGGAAATCTGCCAGTTTGGGGGTCAGGATTCGCGCTCCCGCCTGAAGCGCCGACTGGAGCGTCAACAAACTCTGCTGATACTCGATGATCGCTTCGGCGGCATCGATATCCTCGGTATTGGAAAGATACTCGGCAAAACTGATGGCGTCATTTTCTGCTCGCGCCTCCGCGGCGTCGATACGGTTTGTACGGGAACCGATGATGGACTGGATGTTGATCACCTTTTCACTGGCGGTATTGAGCTGGATAAGATCATTCTGCAGGGCGTCTGTATCATTCGCGCGGAGATTGTCCCTGACAGTGATGATGGTGTTGAACAGGTTCTGTCCGTTCTCGAAGATATCCTCGCCATTCAGATTGACCTTGATCTTGATGTTTTCCCCGACCACGCAATCGATGTCTCCGGCGGAACCCGAGGTTTTGACCTCGATGATTTCCCCGGCTTCATTGCGAATCGCCTGATAGGGTGCGGTGTCGTTATTGGTCCCCGCGAAAGTGTAGGTGGATTCGGACCGGTTGTTGGCGAGATTGAACACCTGTTCGAGAATCTGGTTCACCTCAAAGGAGATGGAAACCTTGTCATCGGCGCCGTAATTATCGGAGGCCCCCTGCACGGTGAGTGTATTCACCCGTTCGAAAAGGTCGTTGAGTTCCGAAATCACGGTTTCCGTATTTTTGAGCAGGGTCTGAGAACGGGAAATATTCCGTTTGTACTGGCTTATCTCGCTTATTTTGGTGCGGATATTGAGAGCGGTCATCGTGTCTACGGGATTGTCCGAGGGTTTGTTGATGCTCTTGTTGGTCAGCACTTTCGTCTCGCTGTCATACAACCGCTCCGTAATGGAATTGAGATTCGAAGCCAGGTTGTTTTGCATGACCTTGTCGGTAATTCTCATTCCGTTCTCCGGGTTACTTCAGGTTGATGATGGATTCGAGCATGGAATCTATGGTTGTGATGATTCGTGATGCGCTCTGATAGATGTGCTGTGTCTGAATCATCTGGATCAATTCGTCGTCGATATTCACCCCCTTGATGCCCTCACGGGAGCTGTCGATCTGCTGCACCAGGAGTTCCTCATTGGTACGGCTGGCTTTGGCGTCACGGGCCTGTACACCGATATCGCCGATCAGTGCATTGTAATACTCGGAAATGGTGTATTGGCCATCCACCGTTTTGGCGTCGCGCAGATCGTTGATGGTCAGAGCATTGTCGCTGTCGCCCTTGTCTCCGGTTGCCGAAGCGGCTATGGCGCGGACATCGGAGATGTCATCGGAAAGCGCGATATTGAACGACTTGGTGAATGTGGGGTCAAAGAAATTACGGCCACTCTCGCCGTCGATCCCGAATCCGTTCTGATGATCGTAGTTGACCGCCTTTACCAGGGATTCGGCCAGGGTGTCGAGTTTTTCCGTGATACCCTCGATCACCGTGTCGCGGAACTGTATGAGCGCCCCCAGTTTCCCGCCGGTGGGGACATAATCCACCCCGTCCGCGGACCGGATCACCGTCTGGATTGCGTTGCGTTCCCCCGCGGCGGTGGAAACCGCATACAAATCTGTGCTTGCATCGTGTTCCACCACGACTTTCGAGCCGACCAGAACCGTATAGGTACCGTCCTTCTGTTCCACCGCCCGCACATCCGCAAAGGAGGAAAGGTCGTCCAGAAGCGCGTCCCGCTGGTCACGAAGGTCGTTGGCCGAACCGCCCTGAATCTCCGAGAGACGGATGGTGGAATTCAGGTCCGCGATTTCCCGGGTGATCTGGTTGATGTTGGCGGGAATGTTCGCCACCTCCGTATCGATATCCTGACGCATGGTGAGCAACTGGTTGTTGAGGCGGTGCAGGCGGTCGGACAGTTCTTCGCCCGTGCTTTTCAAGCTTTCACGGGCGGCCATGTTCTGGGGATCGTTCGCCAGGTCCTGCCAGCCGTTGAAAAAACTGTTCAGGACGCTTGAAAGCCCGCTGTCCGATGGCTCATCGAACAGGAGTTCGACCTGATGCATCAGGTCTTCGGTCTTGGAGAAGCTGTTGAGGTCCTGGTTTTCCTTGCGATATATTTCGTCGTAGAGGGCGAATCTTGACCGCAGGATGGTTTTGGCCTCCACTCCGGCGCCGATGCAGAGGTCCGTGGACGATCTCCTGCCGTACATGGTGTCGTCGGAAACCGCGACGAGCTGCACGGTTTGACGGGAATATCCGGGGGTGCTGGCGTTCGCCACATTGTGACCGGTAACGTTGAGAACCTGGGTCTGGGCGGACAGGGTGTTCTTGGCTATATTGAGGCCATAAAAAAGCGAACTCATGAGGGTTCCTCACATGGTTCCATCGAAGAAAGCGCCGCCCCGGCGCGGGGGATTGGGCTGTCCCGGTGAATACAGGGCGGTTTTGCCCTCGCCGTGGGAACGGATATTCAGCAGCAGCCGTATGTCGTTTTCCACCAGGACGATGCCCTGACGGATGAGCAGGGTGTTGGAGGCTTTGCGGCGTTTCATGTCATCGTAAATGGACGAGAGTATCTTCCCCGCATCCACCAGTTCCTTGCGCAATTCCGCCGATGCCAGTTTGGTCAGCCCGGTGATGTTCAGATCGCGGGTTTCGCGCCCGGTTTCCCAGGCGATACGGTCGAGGATTTCGAGACGGCTCTTTTCCAGGCAGGCGACGCTGGAAAGCACGTCGGCCTGACGCCCGGTGATGTCGGCGAGTGCCGCGGAATCGCAGGAGACGAGCGCTTTCTCTTCCAGAATGAGCAACTCGTTGATGGTATTGAACGAGCGTATTTCCATCTTCAGGATGTCGACCAGTTCCGAGATGTTGCGATCCAGCCCCATATATGGATTCCCTTTCCTCTTATTAGACTGTATCGTCATCATCGGCCATCATCTTGAGGGGAAACTTGGGGAGAAACGATTGCCCGGTTCGTTTCCCGGGAATCGATGCGCCGCACCATCTGGGAATACAGGGTGTCGGCGATGCCAAATTTTCCCTGCTTCGACATGGCGTCGGCCAGCGAACTCTCCACCATGTCCGCATACATGTCTCCGGTAGCCCCGCTCCCGTAGAGGGAGTTGCCCGGGACGGTGGAACGCATGGTTTTCAGCAGTTGACGGACGAAAATGGCTTCGAATCCCTCCGCGGCTTTCCTGAGTTTCGCCTTTTCCGCCCCGATTGCGGCATTGTCGTCCGTGGATCGCAACGCGACCGGACCCCGCTCCCGCTCGATCGGGATGGCTTTCCCCGTTTCACGATCCAGGGGAATACCGGCGTTTCCATCCGGCAGGCGAAAGCTTTCCGGTTGCGCGGCGGATTGGAGTGTATAAAAGGAGCGCCCGCCGTTCTGGCCGGAATTGGCCGGCGGAACTGAAACGTGTATACCGCGAATATCCATAAAATCTCCGGAAAAAGTTGCAAAAGCGCTGAAACTCGTTCTGCTTCAAAACGGGAAGAAAATCACCCGGGAATTTCCTGTTTTCATCCGGTGACTCTCCCGTCTGCGCCGGATACGAACCAGAGCATATCCGGCTGGGTTCATTCACAAGGGCGGGCATGGCGTCCGGTATCCGTAAACCTGTATTTTTTTACTCCGGCGTTTTTGATCGTTGGCGCTGTCCTTATATGATGATCAACTCGGCGCGCAGCGACCCGGCGCGCTTGAGCGCCTGGAAAATGGCGATGAGGTCGCGGGGAGTGACTCCCATGAGATTGAGCGCGCGGGCCACCTCGCCCACATTGGCGCTCTCGCCGAAAGACATCATGCGGTCTCCGGACGGTGTTTGCGGCGCGGGGGCGGGAGCCGCTCCGGCTTGGGCCACCTGCGGAGTGATGGAGAGCGCGAGAGTGCCGTGCATGATGGATACCGCGCCGAGGCTTACATTGCCGCCCGCCACGATGGTGCCGGTGCGTTCGTTGATGACCACCCGGGCCTGCTCGTCGGGAGTGAATGTCACCGCTTCCATTTCGGAGATGAATTTGACCATGTCGCCCGCCTCCGCGAACCGGGTGGGAACGGTCACCAGAATGCTTCCGGCGTCTCGCGCCGAGGCGATGGAACCCTCGAACGCCGAATTGATGGCGGTGGCCAGACGAAAGGCGGTGGTGTAGTCCGGGGAGCGCAGGGTGACCATGAGATTCTTCTCGGTCGCGCCCAGCGTGGGGACCTCAAGCATCAGGATACCGCCATTGGGAACGGCTCCGGCGAGGTTCGCGTTACGAATGAACGCGCCCTGGCCGCCGAAGTTCTTGTTCGGTCCGCCGATGCTGACCGGACCCTGGGCTTCGGCATACAGCACGTCGTCCGGCCCCACCAGCGGAGTGCGGAGCAGGGTTCCCCCTTCGAGACTCTTGGCGTCGCCCACCGAGGAAACCACGACATCGAACCCTCCGCCCGCTTTGACATAGGGAGAGACCCGTGCGGTGACCATGACCGCCGCGACGTTCTTGACCTTGATGCTCGAAGCCTGGACCTCGATCCCCATGCGCTTCATCATGTTCCCGATGCTTCGGGTGGTGAACTGGGTGTTTTTGCCGTCGCCGGTCCCCTGGAGACCCACCACCAGGCCATACCCGATGAGCTGGGTCTCGCTCTGGTCCTTGATCTGCGCCACATCCTTGAGCCGTACCGCGCCCATCGCCGGCGCGGCCAGCAGGAGCGGGAGAACCCAGGATACGATGCGTATCATTGCCGTCTTCATCGCGGAAAATCTCCTAAAGTATCCAGTTGATGATGCGGGTGAGGATCCCCGGGCGTTGGGCGGTGGAGATGGAACCCCGGCCTTTGTAGGTGAGCTTGGCGTTTCCGACCTGCGGGACGTCTTCACGAACCAGTCGATGGGGCAG
>CAYRTQ010000045.1:0-5986 GCA_964426865.1 uncultured bacterium | reverse complement strand
TGTTTTCGATCCCTCGACCACCAGATCGCGGTTGGGGAGGATTTCCACCACCCGTACGCTGATGCGGCTGTTCAACTGGCCGGTGCGGGAAATGGCTCCCTGTCCGCTGTACTGGTCGGAGAGGTCCAGCGATCCCCCCGCGCCGGGGAACAGCCCCCGCAGAGCGCCGGTGGAGGCGTCGCCGCCGGTGGAGGCCGAGTTCTTTTTCTGGGTCGAGGTCCGCGAATTCTTGGAAGCGGAGTTGGATTCGGAGATGATCACCGAGAGCACATCGCCGACCCTGGCGGCTTTCACATCGCTGTAAATCGAGACCGAGTTCCCGGTGGAGGGAGCGGTCTGCGCCCCGACCGTCGACCCGAGCGCGGAGACCATCAGCCCCGCAATGAAAAGGTATACGCACGGTTTCATTTCATCCTCCCGTCTTTCCGATTATCACTGTCCGGGCATCCACAACCCTGCAAACCACGGTTGCCCGGGTCTGGGTGTTGTATACCCGGATATGTTCGCCCCGTCCCCCGTCCTGGCGGGCAACTCCCGGCGCGGCCAGTTCCACTCCTCCCACCACCGCTTTCATGGTCACCGGATCCCCGCGGCGCACCAGCGGTTCCGGTTTCACGATTCTTGCCCGGAGAACGGTTCCGGCTTTCACCGTTTGGGAGGCCAGTGTTCCCTCAACCTCACCGGTTTTCGTATAGAATCCGCCGATGGAACTTACATCGGCCCGTTTCAGCAGCACATCCTCCGCCCGGAGCGTATCGCCCCGTTCAATATCCCGGACAGCGACCACCGCCATCGCATAGGTCCGCACCTGGGCCACCAGGTGGATGCGGCGGATGACCGAGCCGTTCCCGTCGAGAAATTCCACCCGTACCGGCGCCGCGACGCCCCGTATTCCCTTTCCGGCCAGAGTGGCCCGTATCACCGGGGCCGTGTTCCCGGAGATCTCCACGTCACGGGCATGGGGAACGGTGATCTCGAAATCGAGCCCCCGCAGGGCGGCGTACTCACGCACCGTCCGTTCCACCGCCGCGCCGATTTCACCGGCGGGAACGGTTGCCGCGGATAAAACCGCCGGAAAGAGAAAGAGCGAGGGTATGATGGATAAACACAGATGAATACGGATGAAGGAAGAATACAGGAAACGGAAGACGGGAGATGGGGGCACGGAGTTTTCCGCTCCGAGGCCCCGAACCATTTCTTCAGATTGTGCGTGCCGTATTCTCACCTGTGTTCCGCCTTTTCCGCGAGCATTCCGTCTTTTCTCGACCGGCTTCAGTTTTCTTTCCTTATCCGTGTGTATTCACGGTTCCATTATCTCTTGAGGTTGTTCGCGATCTGGGTCATGTCCTCGGCGGTCTGGATGGCCTTGGAGTTGATTTCGTAGGCTCTTTGGGCGATGATGAGGTTGACCATTTCCTCCACCGTCTCCACATTGGAAACTTCCAGGTATCCCTGACGGATTTGCCCCATTCCTTCCTGCCCGGCCACGCCCTCGATGTAATCGCCCGAGGCGGTGGTCTGGGTGTACAGGTTGCGTCCGATGGCGGAGAGCCCGGAGGGGTTGAGGAACTTGGCGAGCAGGACCTGGCCCACATCGGTCACCGTGGTTTCTCCGGCGTTCCGCACCGTCACCGTACCGTCCACACCGATGGAAACCTCCTGCGCCTCGGCGGGAATGGTGATCGCCGAGGTGAGTGGATACCCGTCGGAGGTGACCAGCAATCCCTCGCTGGAAACCTTGAACGCGCCGTCCCGGGTGAACGCGGTAGTGCCGTCCGGCATCTCGATGGCGAAGAACCCCTGGCCGTCGATGGCCACATCGAGCGCATTGCCGGTGCTGTTCAGATCGCCTTGGGTGAAAATGCGCGTGGAGGCGACCGGCTTCGTTCCATAGCCGATTTCCAGGTCCACCGGGACTTCCGCACCCTCCTGCGAGGTGGCGCCCGCCATGCGGTATACCTGGTAGAGGACATCCTGGAACTCAAGTTTGGCCTTCTTGAACCCGGTGGTGCTCACATTTGCCAGATTGTTGGATATGTTGTCCACGTTGAGTTTCTGGGCGAGCATGCCGGATGCGGCGGTTCTCATGGAGCGAATCATGGTTTCTCCTCGAAGCTGTTACCGGACCGAACCCAGTTCCGTGACCACCCGTTGCAGGGTCTGGTCCTGGATCTGGATGGATTTCTGTCCCATTTCAAAGGTACGGAGCGTTTCGATCATGTCCACCATGGTGTGGACGGGATCGACATTGGAATCTTCCAGGTATCCCTGCTGGAAGATTGCGGTGTCGCCGGGAGTCGATTCCGCGACTCCGGCGGGATTGCGAAAGAGGCCCATGCCCACGCTTTGCAGCGAGAGATAGTCGTTGGGCGCGAAATCGGAGAGTCCGATCCGGGCGGTCTGCTGGCCGTCCACCTGCACCGTGCCGTCGCCCATCACCGCCACGGTCGAACCCTGGATGCGAATGGGCTGATTCACGCTGTCCAGCAGGAGCATCCCGGAACCGTTCGCCAGATTCCCCTCGGGGGTGAGATGAAAGCGGCCGTCACGGGTATAGTACCGGTTCCCGGCGGTATCCTGCACCCGCATGAACCCCGTGCCGTTGAGCGCGATGTCCAGCGGGTTTCCGGTCTGGTTGAAACTCCCCTGGGTGTAATCGATGCGCAGGTTTTCCGGGCGGGGACTCCAGTTTTTCCCCAGGGCGTGGTCGAGCGCGGAATCGGCGTCGATCAGGGTGCGGAGGAAAATGGAGCCTTTCTTGTACCCGTTGGTGGAAGCGTTCGCCAGATTGGTGGATATGCTTTCCTGCTGCACGATCCGCGGCAGCATGCCGCCCGCAGATGTATAGAGTCCTTTTACCATATTCTCCCAAACCTTTAAAAAAGTGTGAAGCATGAAGCGGGAAGGAACAGAACGGATCATCCTTATAATTGCCGAAGCTCATTCCTTTGAAACCCGGAGGGAAGACCCTCTGACCGGTTCGGTTGACCCTGAATCGGTTTCACCCGGTCGCCGGTCCGGGATCGCGAAGGGATAATCCCGGTATCCCGTATCCTTACACCGGGCGCTCATGGGGTCGGGCAAGCCCGGGGTCCGTCCCTGCGCCATACCTCATACTTCTGTTCCCCAGTATTGAGCAACAGTCGTGCCACAATGAAAAGGCCCCGGATACGGCGTGTCCGGGGCCTTTGGATGGGAATGTATAATGTACGCTCTAAACAGGAGCTATACAGTCTGTACAGATATCGAATAAGCGAATGGCGAGATTCCGAAAACTTCTTTCCGGACGGCCCTGCACAATATTCCGCTCAGGAAAGTTTTTCCGATTCCCCCGTGGTATCGGAGGAAGAATCGATGTCGAGCATTTTCTCGCCGGTGCGCGACAGGTAGTCCTCGGTGACGATGCGCTTGATATTGCGAATCTTTTTGGTGATTTCGGCGATACGGCGGGCCTCGCTGAGAACCGTGGTGAGCTTCTTCCGGAGGCCGGGATCCAGGTTGGGGGTGGTGATGAGAATGAGGTCGATATTCCCCATGATGGTGGTCAGGGGATTGTTGATTTCGTGGTTGATGGAAGCGGCGACCTGGGCCAGAATCTGGTTTTTCTCCATTTCGATGATCTGCTGATGCTGACGGTGGATTTCATCCCGAGCTCTGGTCAGCGCCTCGTTCTTGTTCAGCAGTTCCTGTTCGAACCGGGTATGCTCAATGGCATGGGCGAACTGGCCCGCCACAATGTCGAGGAACTGCATGTGCCCCTCGGTGAGCGAGTTGGGCTCGCGATGGCCGAAATTCATCACGCCGATGAGTTTGTCGTTGCTGATGAGGGGAACGGAGGCGAAAGAACGGAACTGTTCGTGGCTGTCGCCGCGCAGATTGGGAATGAGCACCGACCGCCGCTGTTTGGCAACCCAGGCGCTGAATCCGGCGCCCATGTCGAAATCGATGGACTCGATCAGGTCGACCCGGACGCCTACCGTTGCCGCTTCCTCCAGCCGCCCGTTTTCCTCGTCGAGAATAAAGAGGCTGGCCGAATGGCAACCTATTGTATTACGAACTTTTAATAGAGCCTGAGCGAATTTGTCATCCGTCGCCGAATCCGACTGGACCAGCGTACCGATTTCATACAAAACTTTCAGGCCTTCCAGGCTGGTGTAGCCCTCACTCATACATCGCCTCGGGCGGTCGGTGGACCGGTTATTTGTGACGTCCTGCAATTTACACTTATTTTCATGCAAATCAACATTTTTTTCTGAATCCAGCGCCGGCGTGAAGAACGGTAAAGTTTTTCCCGGGAATACCGATACAAGGTACAGAGGGGCGAGGGTACGGTCGATCTGGTTCGCATCTTGAAGGAAGCCGTAAAAAAAAGTGAAAAAAATACGGAACAGGATAAAGTTTTTCCCGGCCCTGCCGATACACTCGGTAAGGAATGATCGTCACGAATGAAAAAATGACCTTTTTTATATAGATACCTTTTTCGTTAGTGCAGCCAAAGGAGGTGATAGTCCGGCCGAGAGGATGACGCCTAAGTTCCTTAGGTGCGGGGCGGCAGGAGCTGCCTCGGAATTATCAACGCATGGAAGCGGCCCCCGAATGGGGTCAACACGGAGGTTTCATCATGAGTTTACGAATCAATCAGAACATATCGGCCATGAACACGCACCGTCAGTTGATGAACACTGACAAGGAACTGTCCGGTTCCCTGGAGCGGTTGTCCAGTGGTTTGAAAATCAATCGCGCCGCCGATGACAGTGCGGGTCTCGCCATCTCCCAACGGCTTCGTTCCCAGGTTGAAGGCCTCAAAAAGGCGTCCACGAACGCCGAGCAGGCCAAGAACATGGTGCAGACCGCGGAAGGATATCTGAACGAAATCCACAACATGCTCGGCCGCATGCGCGAATTGTCGGTGCAGGCTGCCGCCGATACGGTTACCCAGGCGGACCGTGCCTCCCTCGACGCGGAATTCTCTTCCCTGCGAGACGAAATCGACCGCCTTTCCTCAGCCGCCCAGTACAACAATACGGCGCTGCTGGATGGCACGTTCACCGACCAGCAGTTTCAGATCGGCGCGAATGGGACCGCGGACAACCAGATCACCATTTCCATCGCGAACACCAATTCCGCCACCCTGGGTATCGGCTCTTCCAAGATCACCGACCTGGATTCCGCGGTAGCCGCGCTTGGCGAACTCGACATCGCCATCAACAAGGTCTCCGACTCCCGTTCCGATCTCGGTACCATCCAGAATCGTCTGGCCTATACCGTGGCGAGCGTGGACAATGCCGCGGAAAACCTGGCGAGCTCCGAATCGACCATCCGTGATCTGGATATCTCCGACGAAATCACCAATTTCACCAAGTCGCAGATTCTCACCCAGGCGGGCATGTCGATGCTGGCGCAGGCCAATGCGGTTCCGCAGAACGTCCTGTCGCTGTTCGGATAAGTTTTTTTTTCGGTAGGCACGTTTAATTGGAATTCGAGGTGATTTCCATGAAAATTGAAAATCCGGTTGAATTGGCGCCCCGGGAGTTGCCTTCCGGCAACAAGACGGGCGATGTCGCCGACCGGCGGAGAACAGGAGCCTCAGATCCAATTGGCAATTCCTCTGTAGCCTCAGGCCATACTGCGCCGGGGACCGTGGATGCGGGGGCGGGGTATTCTGTATCCCCGCCCGCCGCGTCCCTCAATGTCGCCGATGCGGTGGAGAAACTCAACAAGCTGGCCCAGTCTCAACAGACGAGCGTGAGTTTCTCGGTGGATGAAAATGCAAACTCAACGGTTATCAAGGTTTTCAAAACCGATACAGGGGAACTGATCAAGCAGTTCCCGCCGGAAGAAATTCTGGCGATGAAAGCGAAACTCGGTAATTCTGTTGGCTGGTTGATCGACAATACGGTATAATAGTACCCTACCGGCGACCCGGGTGGAAGTTTCGGGGAAAAAATACCAGAAAAAAGAGGGGATCGGAAATGGCGGGTACGGG
>CAYRTQ010000044.1:0-18643 GCA_964426865.1 uncultured bacterium | reverse complement strand
CGGCGCTGGCCCATGCCGGGAGCCGGGTCACACCCGACACACTGATCCTGGGCGAGCGGAGCAAGCTGATGGAGGAGGGGGAGAAACAGCGATATGAGATCGTGGATATCCCGTTCACCCAAATGGCGAAGGAAGCGGGAGGGGAAATCTATTCCAACACCATCGCGGTGGGAATTATCACAGGGCTTCTCCATCTCGAACGTGAGATCACCGATGGATACCTGGGTCAGTATTTCGGTCCCAAAGGGGATGAAATTGTCCGTAACAATATCAACGCCCTTTCCCGTGGGTATGAAATCGGTCAGGGAATGCGCGGTGAACGATTCCCGGACCTGGATATCAGGAAAAATCCCGATATCCGGGAAGATATCATCGTGAATGGAGGCGAGGCCATCGGCATGGGCGCGCTCTATGGCGGCTGCAATTTCGCCACGGCCTATCCCATGACTCCCTCCACCGGCATTCTCACATTCCTGGCCCAGGAAGGGAAAACGTTCGATATTCTCACCGAGCAGGCCGAAGACGAGATCGCGGCCATCAACATGGCAATCGGGGCATGGTATGCCGGTGGACGGGGATTCACCTGCACCGCGGGCGGCGGATTCGCGCTCATGGTGGAGGGTCTGAGCCTCGCCGGCATGCTGGAATCACCCTTGGTGATCGCGGTGGGACAGCGCCCGGCTCCCGCCACCGGACTCCCGACCCGTACCGAACAGGGTGACCTGGAGTTCGTTCTCCACGCCGGGCACGGAGAATTTCCCCGGGTCATATACACCCCCGGCACACTGGAAGACAGCTATACCCTGACCCGCCAGGCTTTCGATCTCGCCGACAAATATCAGGTTCCGGTCATCATCCTGTTCGACCAGTACCTGTCGGACTGTTACTATAATTTCAAGCGTCCCGATAGCTCCCATATGAAAATCACTTCCGCCGTGGTGGAAACCGGCAAGGATTACCAACGTTACGTGATTACCGGGAACGGTGTTTCCCCCCGGGGAATTCCCGGCTGGGGAGAGGGATTTGTGGTGGTGGACAGCGATGAGCACACCGAGGAGGGGCACATCACCGAGAGCGCCGACACCCGCGCCAGTATGATGGACAAACGTCTACGCAAGCTGGAAGGGCTGCGACGCGAGGCTGTCACGCCGGAGTTGATCGGAAAACGGGAATGCCGTCTCCTCGCGGTATGCTGGGGATCGAACTACCATATCGCACGAGAGGCGGTCGAGCGTCTGGGGAGAGATGACATCTCGCTCCTGTATTTCAAGCAGGCATACCCACTCCCCATCGACACTCCCGATTATTTCCGGGGGGCGATGGATGCAGTGATCATCGAGAACAACGCCACCGCACAGTTCGCCCGGGTGTTGCTGACCGAGGCCGGAGTGCGAATCCAGAAGAAGATTCTCAAATACAATGGGCTGCCCTTCTCCGTGGAGGAACTTGCCGCGAAACTGGATTACGCGGTACGGCAGACGGCAGACCGGGAGGTTTTTTCTTATGGAACCGAAAGAATTTGAACCGGAAGGTGAACTCGATATCGCGTGGTGCCCCGGGTGCGGAAATTTCGGGATACGGCGGGCGCTCATGCAGGCTCTGTCCGAATTGAACGTGGACATGCGGAAGCTGGTCATGGTTTCCGGAATCGGTCAGGCGGCCAAAGCTCCCCATTACATCAAAACGCACGTATTCAACGGACTCCACGGACGGGCGCTTCCGGCGGCGGTGGCGATAAAGGCGGAGAATCCGGAACTGCATGTCATCGTGGAGAGCGGCGACGGCGACATGTACGGTGAGGGCGGGAATCATTTTACCCACGCCATCCGCCGTAATCCGGACATCACCTGCCTGGTCCACAACAACATGGTCTATGGCCTCACCAAGGGACAGGCTTCGCCCACCAGCCAGGAAGGATTCAAAACCGCGGTCCAGTTCGAAGGGGTGTCCAGCGAACCATTCAATCCGCTCGCTTCGGCCATCGCTCTTGACGCCTCGTTCGTGGCGAGGGCGTATATCGGGGACATGGAGAAAACGAAAGAACTGATGAAGCAGGCCATCACCCACAAGGGATTCGCGCTGCTCGACATCTTTCAGCCCTGTGTCACCTTCAACAAGCAGAACACGTTCCCGTGGTTCAAGGACCATACCTACTATCTGGAGGACGACTACGATCCCCATGACCGTGTGCGGGCGTTTCAGCGCTCCCTGGGGGGAGATCGTTTCCCCCTCGGCGTATTCTACCTCGCCCCGGAGCGTCATACATTCGAGGAAGCGCAGATTGTCTATCGACGGAGCGCCGAACCCCTCTACCGCCGTACATTCAGCCACGATTCCATGAACCGGTTACTTGATTCCAAACTTGGAAACCCGCCGGAGACGCTTCGTCAGCGGTAGGAGTAAAAAGGAGCAAAGGAGCAAAGGGGCAGAGGGAAAGACTTCCGGACCCTGATTTGTGGGAACAGGGGGATTGCCGGAATCAACCCCTGGAGCGGCGGCGATCCGTCTCTGTACGGTTTCCATGCCCTCTCGAACGGGATTCATTATTTACGAAAACCGATCCATGAGGGTGCACGCCATGCGCCTCGGAAGATACCACACCGATCACCACGATCTCCATACATACAACAAGGGCCGCTTCCATGGAAACGGCCCTTGTTGTATGTACACCCGGAAACCCGTTACCGGGTTTCACTCAGACTTTCGTCATAACCGGGCAGAAACGCTCCCGCGGTTTGGTCTGCGGAAGGCCTCGCTTCGAGAACGATTCCGCTTCCGGACGGATACCGTGCCGATACGGTTACGGGAAGCTTCCCGGAAACACCGGTAATCCCGAAGAGCACATCGCTCGCGACGGTCAGCAGCGGGGGAAAGATGGAATAGGTGGTCATGAAAGCCTTGAATTCCGGAATCTGATTGACCAGTAAGGGACTGGAAAAGGAAATCCCGACACACGGTTTTCCGACTCGGGCGACACGGTGCAGCAGGTCGAGCTGCGACGGAGAGAATCGCGGGCCGTCTCCATCGTTCGACGAGTCGAGGAAGAACGTGCA
This sequence comes from uncultured bacterium, assembly GCA_964426865.1. Classification (GTDB taxonomy): domain Bacteria; phylum Latescibacterota; class Latescibacteria; order Latescibacterales; family Latescibacteraceae; genus JAWLHT01. Next base: position 15,590 of record CAYRTQ010000044.1, on the reverse strand, counting down.
GACCACGACATCCACTGCGGCTGCCCGTCGCAGCAATTCCATGCTGATTCGTGGGTCGGATGCCTTGAGGACGTTGATCTGATGCATCCTCGGATATTTTTTGAGCAAATCCTCGCTGAACTCTATTCCGGAGGAAGTACGGGTTGAGTCGATGAAATTCGCGAAAAGGATGCTCGTGTCCGCGGTGTTCAACGGAATGATGTTCCCGTCGTTTTTCAGAAGCGTGACGGAACTCCGGGCGATATCCTCGGCGGTGCGGGTGTACTCCGGCACGCCGATGCCGGAGGTGAAAAGCACCTTGGACCGATCCACCTTATGCAGGTTGAGTTTATCCTTGAGGAGGACGATCTTTTTCACCGAAGGCAGGATCGGGTTGATATCCAGTCTTTTTACCTGCACCATGGTAACCATTTGAGACACCAGAGTCAGAACGGCATCGGGATCATCCGGAAGAATGACCATATCCTGGCCCCGGACAAACGTTTTGAATAATCTCTCTACTTTCACGGTCGCGGAAAGGGCGCTATCCTCGACGCCTTCGACTTGACGCAGCACGATCCCCTTGAATCCGAATTCCGTGGAGAGGATATCGCGGCAGGCGTCCGAAGAGTTATCCCCTGATGCGGCATCTCCGGATATGGAGAAGGGATTGCCCATGACAGAGAGCGCGCCGGCCGCTATACCCGCTTTCAGGGGCTCAGCGCCGGGCGAGCGCTCCGCGTCCCCATCCGGACCGGGATAAAACTTGAGACAGGCGGCGGCTTCCGCGTCTTGGACGCCTTTCACGAATTGGGCGGCGAATTCACCGACTTTCGCGGGATCTTCCCCGAAACAGAGGGAGGAAACCGCTTCATCACGGGAACTGGAGGCATTGTTCACCACCGGAGCAAGAACCCAGTTGATTCCCTGGGCGGTCGCCTCCACTGCCGTGATTTTTCCCTGACGGTAGGCAAAAGCCGGAGAACCGGTCGCTCCGAGCGCGAGAGGCGAGGGGAAGCGGGTGGCGTTCAATCCCCAGTACCAAGCTCCGTTCTCGAAATTCGCCGCGAAAAGACAGGGCGTCCCGGTCAGATTCTGCATCTCGGTGATAAGTCCCCGTAATTTCACCGGGTCGAACTCGGTGAGGATGCTCCGGTCATATTTTTCCAGATCCGAAACGAGGCAGATCGCGCCGGGGGGACAGGCTTTGATGATCGCCTGAATCTTCTTCCTGTAAAACTGGTCGGTGAAATAGCGTATCGGATCGACCGTGTAACAGAGAACCTGCCCGGCCCTGCCGACATCGCTCAAACCCGCGTAAAAGGTTTCCGGCCAATTCCCGGGATCCGTGGCCTCTCCTTTTTTATCGTGACATCCCGGCATTCCCAGAAGGCTGAGGATCAGAAGAATCGGGGACAGGATATGGGCGGGTTGTCTCATGCACGCTCCCTTTGGCTTTGGAAAGAAACAGAAATATGATGAAAAACAGAATCGAACCCATGAAGATATAGAAGAAACCGGTGGTCGCCGGACCGAGAATGATCCGTCCGATCCCGAACAGGAAAAACCAGATGCTGAAGGTACCGAGTATCCAGTTCAGGAAATCCAGACCGATGTGGGGCTTGGCATGCACCAGTTCGTTTTGCGGAATACGGTCGGATATCCGTTTCCAGAGCCGTCCGCCGGGCTGGACCCGCTTGTAGAAAGCCACGAGGTGATCGTCCGGCACGGGCCGCGTGAGGAATGTCACGGTCACCCAGGCGATGGTGGAGACCGCTGTCGTGGTGATCATGAGCATGGTGAATCCCTCGTTCGTATCCGTGGAATAGCCCATGGACATGAGCGCCGCGCAGGTGATGAACGACGCCGCCATGGCGGTCACCTCGCTCCAGGCGTTGATCCGCCACCAGAACCAGCGCAGTATGTATACCAGTCCCGTTCCGGCCCCGATGGTCATGATGAATTTGAACGCCCCGACCACGCTGGTCATCATGGAGGTCACGATCGCGGAAAGGATGAGCAGGAGGATGGTGACGACGCGTGAAGCCAGAACGTAATGCTTCTGGTCGGCGTTCCTGCGGATGAACCGCATGTAGAAGTCGTTCACCAGGTAGGAACTGCCCACGTTCAGGTTGGTCGCGATGGTGGACATGTATGCCGCTGCGAAGGAGGCGATCAGGAGTCCCCGGAACATGGGGGGCAGATGATCGATCATGACCATGATGTATGTCCCCTCCTTGTCCGCCACGTTCGGATACAGCGCGATGGCGGCGAGCGCCACCAGAATCCAGGGCCAGGGACGGAGTGCGTAGTGGGCGATATTGAACCACAGGGCGGCCAGGAGGGAGTGCTTCTCATCTTTCGCCGCGAACATGCGCTGGGCGATATAGCTTCCGCCGCCCGGCTCCGCGCCGGGATACCAGGAGGCCCACCAGATCACCCCGAGATAGACGAATATGGTCGAGAGGGGCATCCAGCTTCCGTCCATCTTCGGCAGGAAGTTGAGCGCGTCCGCACCGAGCGGGTGCATTGCCGCTACCTGGGTTTTCAAAGCCGCCAGGCCTCCGACCGCGTCCACCGCAAAATAGGCGAGAATAATGGATCCGACCATGGCGATGATGAACTGGAAGAAATCGGTTATCACCACTCCCCAGAGTCCGCTGAACGCGGAGTACACGGCGGTTACAACCAGACAGATGCCCACCGCCATCCACTTGTCTATGCCGAGAGTCAGGGACATGATTTTCGCCATGGCGAGAGTTACCCAGCCCATGGAGACACAGGTGATGGTCAGCGCCATGTAGATGGACCGGAACCCCCGGAGGAACGCCGCCGGTTTGCCCGCATACCGGATTTCGGTGAACTCCACGTCCGTTACCACCTCGGCCCTTCTCCAAAGACGGGAGTAAAAGAATACGGTCATTATCCCGGAGAGCGCCATGTTCCACCAGAGCCAGTTCCCGGCGATACCATCGCGACCCACCATACCGGTGACCGCAAGCGGGGTGTCCGCCGCGAACGTGGTGGCCACCATGCTCGTTCCCACCAGCCACCAGGGGAGGCTCCGCCCGGAAACGAAGAAGCTCTGCACGGAAGTTCCGGCCCGACGGGAGTAAATGAGTCCAACCGCCAGGGAGGCGACGAAATACAGGCCGATAACCAGCCAGTCCACCCAGTTCAGGACCATATCCTCTCCTTATGATATAATGTTGATTGATAGTCTGCTAAAGTAATTAATCCTGAAATGGTTTGTCAATACAAAGATGCACACCCCCGGGGTTTGGTTCCGGGCTCTTATCCTGGGATTGAGACATTTTTACGGACACCTGTCCGGAAACGAACAGTGGGGTGTCCGATTCCGGACAGTTTTCTGCATACCCAAATCGCCATCCTGTCTTATACTATTGTCCCCATTACTGTTATATTATTTAACTCATGCGAGAAATAATTATTGCGAACAAGAATGGTTCCGTGAGCCAACTGATAGTTTGAACGCCTGTTCTGGTGATTCGCATGATTGAACTGAAGAAAGATTGATAAAGGCATATCTTTTCATCAGCTTTTATCACTCGCATCATACGAATCACCGGTTCAGACAGGCTTCAGAATCCTTCCGTAGAAGCTATCCATACATAAAGAAATCGTATGATTCGTGAGCGCCCGGCCCCCTTACCCTCGATCCCTTGCCTCTCTGCGGGAACTGCGTTTACTCCCGGAGGGGGCAAGGGAAATTACTGCGCCCCATGCTTTTCCTGCCCCCTCCGGGGGAAGGTGGCCCGGAGGGCGCGGGGTCCCCGCTCGTACGGAGTACGAACGGGGTGCGTTGTAGGGGGCTGCTTTCCCAGAGAAGGCTATATCCTTATTTACGGCTACGCTCTTATTCGTTTGGTCGCTCATTCGTATTAGCCCTTCCTCCTCGGTGATTTACGAAAACGCCGCCGCGGAGGCCCCCTCTGTCTTCACCCTGTCCCGGAACACACCGAACCCGTTCAATCCCTCGACCGCGATTGCATTCACCCTTTCCCGCCCGAAACGGGTCCGCATGACCGTGTACGACACCTTGGGCCGGGAGGTGGCAATCCTTGCCGCCGGGAATTTCTCCGCAGGGAACCATACCCTGCGCTGGGATGGCCGCGACGGAAGAGGAAACGCGGTTTCTTCCGGAGTATACCTCTACCGCCTGGAAGCGGGTGGGAAGACGGAAACCCGGAAGATGCTGCTGGCGCGCTGAACGGCGGAGTCTTCTTCAACGATTCGAATCTCATCGGATTTGCAATTCATATTCCTTTCTCCTCGCCCGCGCGTATTTTGCGTATGGAAGTGGCCGGGGGTGAGGGAAAAGCCCAATCGCTTCCCTTGCCCCTTTTTCTTTGCGATGGCCTTGGCGCTTGACTCGGAATCCTTTGGAGACTATATTTATTCACTTTCTGGATATTGATTACATAAGGGAAACCGCACCGGCATGGAAAAGATAAAAGCAGTCAAAGGCACCGCCGATATTCTGCCCGGCGAGGTGGAAATCTGGCAGCGCATCGAAACCGCGGTCCGGGAGATCGCGGAGATTTACGGCTATTCCGAGATACGAACGCCCATTTTCGAGGAGACCGGGCTGTTCGCGCGTTCCATCGGCGAGGACACCGACATTGTCGGGAAAGAGATGTACACTTTCCGCGATAAAGGCGATCGCAGCCTGACCATGCGTCCGGAGGGGACAGCTTCGGTCATACGGGCGTTCATCGAGCATTCCCTGGATCAGCGGGGGCTGCCGCAGAAACTCTGGTATTGCGGACCCATGTTCCGTCAGGAACGCCCCCAGAAGGGCCGCCAGCGCCAGTTCCATCAGTTCGGGGTGGAGGCGGTGGGGTCGCCCTCGCCGCTCATGGACGCCGAGGTGATGATCCTTTTTGACGCCATCGCCGCGCGTCTGGGACTGGACCGTCGTTTGTACCTGATCAACTCGGTGGGCGGAGCGGAAAGCCGTATCCGGTACCGCGACGCGCTGGTGGAGTATCTCCGGAACGTTCAGGAGCATCTTTGCGAGGATTGCCTGCGCCGCATGGAAACCAACCCGCTGCGGGTGCTGGACTGCAAGGTCCCCGGCTGCCGTGAGGTGATCCAGGGGTCCGCTGAGGTCCCCCATACGGTTGATTACCTGACCGGAACGGATCGCGCGCACTTTGAGGAATTGAAGGATACGCTCGCTCGTCGAGGAGTGCGTTTCCGCGAGGAGTTTACTTTGGTCCGGGGATTGGATTATTATACCGGGCCGGTGTTCGAGATGCAGTACGAGGGACTCGGCGCCCAGTCCGCGCTCATGGGCGGCGGACGGTACGACAATCTGGTACGGGAACTGGGCGGGCCGGATCTTCCCGCGGTGGGGTACGCCTGCGGGATGGAGCGGCTCATACTCGCCATGCAGGCCGCCGGAACGCCCGGATCGGTGCAGCGGGCGGTACAGGTATATGTCATCGCCTCACAATCTGAGGTGAAACCCGAAGCGGCGGATTATCTCTACGCGCTCCGGGAGAAAGGATTTTCGGCGGAAATGGACTTCCAGGACCGGAGCATGAAGGCCCAGATGAAGTCCGCCGCCCGCACGAATTCGCGATACGCCCTGATTGTCGAACCGGAAGGTATGGTGACCGTTCGGGACATGGTAAAATCGGAGCAGTCTGCCATGACTTTCGATGCGTTTCTCCGGATGATTCAGCACGGAGAGTGATGAACGAGTGAGGAACCTCGATACAGCGGGTTTCATGACCGGAATCGAAAACCAACACGGATGCAAGCCACATAAAGGGAAAAGCAGTGCGACTGAAGAGAACGAGTAACAACGGAGAGCTTCGGCTTTCGGATCAGGGAAAGCGCGTGGTGCTTTCCGGATGGGTGCATCGCCGCCGTGACCACGGTGGAGTGATTTTTATCGATCTGCGGGACCGCTGGGGGCTGACCCAGGTGGTGTTCAACCCGGAGCGTAATCCCGAAGCGCATCGCGCGGCGGAGCACCTGCGCTCGGAATGGGTGATCAGCATCTCCGGCGTGGTGGAACCGCGCATGGAGGGCATGGCCAATCCCCGGCTCGCCACCGGCGAGATCGAGGTGATGGTGGAAGACGTGGAAGTGCTCAGCAAATCCAAGCCGCTTCCGTTCCCGCTGGACGATTACAAGGAAGTGGGCGAGGAACTGCGCCTGAAATACCGCTACCTGGACCTCCGTCGTGAGGAAATCCAGCAGAATCTCATCTTCCGTTCGAAAACCGCGCAGGTGGTTCGCAATTACCTCTGGGAACGCGATTTCGTGGAGATCGAGACCCCGTTTCTCATGCGCAGCACCCCGGAAGGGGCACGCGATTTTCTGGTTCCCTCCCGTAAATCCCCGGGCAAGTTCTATGCCCTGCCGCAGTCTCCTCAGTTGTACAAGCAGTTGCTCATGGTTTCCGGATTTGACCGGTATTTCCAGATCACCAAGTGTTTCCGTGACGAGGACCTCCGTAAGGATCGTCAGCCGGAATTCACCCAGATTGATTTTGAAATGAGCTTCGTGGACGAAGAGGATGTCTATGCGGTCCTCGAGGGTCTGACCGTGGAGATTTTCAAGAAGACCATGGATATCACGGTCGGTCCGAAATTCCCGCGGCTCACCTATGCCGAGGCGATGTCCAGATATGGCGTGGACAAGCCGGACACCCGTTTCGGCCTGGAGATGGTGGAGGTCGGAGACATTTTCGCCGCCTGCGATTTCAAGGTATTCCGAACCGTGGTGGAGCGTGGCGGCATGATCAAATCCATCAACGTGAAGGGTGGAGGCGTTTCCCTCTCCCGAAGCCAGATCGATGGTCTTATCGCGTACGCCCAGGAACAGGGCGCCGGCGGCATGGCCTGGATCAAGATGACGGACAAGGGGCTGGAATCCAGCGTGGTGAAATTCCTCTCCGAGGACTGCCAGAACTCCCTCATTGAGAGAATGCAGGCGAAACCGGGAGACCTGCTCATTTTTGTCGGGGATAAACCCTCCATCGTGAACAAGACGCTCGGAGCGGTTCGGCTGAAACTGGGCGAGGATTTGAAACTGATCGATCATTCCCGGTTCGATGTCCTTTTTGTCACGGAATTCCCGCTTTTCGAGCTGGACGAAGAGACCGGGAAAATTACCGCGATGCACCATGCGTTTACCTCTCCCATCGAGGAAGATCTTGTTCTTTTGGGAACCGATCCCCTGAAAGTGCGTTCAAAAGCATATGATCTGGTGATCAACGGCACGGAGATCGTATCCGGCTCCATCCGTATCCATGACCGGGAAGTACAGGCGCGTATGCTTGAATTCATGGGTATTTCGGATGAGGAAGCCCGCGAGAAGTTCGGATTCCTGCTCACCGCGTTCGAATATGGTCCTCCGCCTCACGGAGGCGCGGCTTTCGGGTTTGACCGGTTCGTCATGCTCCTCCGGGGAGAAGCATCCATTCGCGAGGTCATGGCGTTCCCGAAAACGAACCAGGGGATATCCCCCATGGACGATACTCCGTCGGATGTCTCGCCGGAGCAACTCCAGGCGCTGGGGATCCGGCTGCGAAAAAGCTGACCGGAAAGGCATGGGACAGCCCTGAAACGAATTCAGAGCGAAGGAAAACGTGCGGTCGCAAGGGTGCGATTTACAACGTGCGACAGGGGGATCATCTCCCCTGTGCGCTGTCGGAACAAGCCGGGTTGATCACCCGGTGGATATCCGGATTTGTACCTTCGCGCGGACGGAATGCCCTTTCGCAAGTTTTCCTTGACATCCCTGTCTAAAATCGCATATTATTCAGGTAATATGACAATAACCGGATACCGTGTGATTTTAAACCCCGCCGGCATGGCGCGTGGTGTGTCAATGAAAGATCGACGAAATTGATATGGCATACAAAGCTCCCGGCTGTGCTTAGGCTTCCGGGAGTTTTTTTTCTGTAACCAAAGGAGTGGAACACAGGATTGAATACTGAAGTCACCGAACTCGTGTATCCTCCGAGTTCGAATTACCAGGATTTGTTCGGAAGCGGAGACCGTAATGTGAAAGCGGTCGAGCAGCGGTATGGGGTGCAGGTGGTGTGCCGGGACGGTGCGCTCAAGATCATCGGCGAGCGGGCCTCGGTGCGCAAGGCGGCGAAACTTCTCGGGGAGATGGACACCCTGATCAAGTCGGGCGCGCACCTGGACGAGCACACCATTTCCTCCGCGCTGGAGTATCTGGAGAACGGCGGGTCCGAATGCAAGGTCGGGCTCAACACGGTGGTGCTCAACGCGCGAGAACATCAGATTCGGCCCCGTTCGTTGGGACAGTGCATCTATCTCTCCGCCATGCTGGAGAACGATATCGTTTTCAGCATCGGACCGGCGGGGACCGGAAAGACCTATCTGGCGGTTGCGGTGGCGGTATCCGCCCTGAAAAACAACCAGGTCAAGAAAATCATCCTGTGCCGCCCCGCGGTAGAGGCGGGGGAGAGTCTCGGATTCCTCCCCGGCGATCTCAAGGAGAAGGTGGACCCCTATTTTCGTCCCCTCTACGACGCGCTGACCGACACGCTGGGCACGGAGCGGATGATGAAGCTTCAGGAGAAGGGGATCATCGAGGTCGCCCCGTTGGCCTACATGCGCGGGCGGACGCTTTCCGATGCGTACATCATCCTTGACGAGGCGCAGAACACCACATCCCGCCAGATGAAAATGCTGTTGACCCGGCTTGGGGTGAATTCGAAAGTGGTCATTACCGGTGACATCACGCAGGTGGACCTTCCGAACAACGCCCAGTCGGGGATCGCGGAGATCGAAAGCATTCTCGGCGGCATCGACGGCGTGGCGTTCGTACGGCTCACCAGCCAGGATGTGGTGCGTCACCGCCTGGTGCAGAACATCATCCGGGCATACAGCCAGCATGAGACTCGGAAAAACGGGGAAGACGTTCCGGAATCCGAGTAAAACGGAAATGAGGATATTCATGCACGAACTCACGATAGAAGTGATCACCAGCGAAGATGTGGAAGATCTCCTCCCGGTGGACAGCGGGCGGTTGCAGGAATACGCCGGTCATGTGCTCCGGGGGGAAGACGTTTCCGAGGGCGAATTCAATATCGTCTTCATCGGCGATGAATTCATGACCGAACTGAACGAGATGTACAAGGGACGCAAGGGAACCACCGATGTTCTGAGCTTCAATCTCACCGGGGATACCACCGGGGGAGTGAGCGGCGAGGTGTATGTCTCGCTGGAACAGGCGAAAACCCAGTCCGCGGAACTCGGCGTTCCTTTCGAGGAAGAGGTGGTGCGTCTCGTGACGCACGGGCTTCTGCATCTCGCGGGGCATGTCCACGACACCGACGAACAGTACGATGCCATGATGGATCGAACCGAACGTCTGGTGCGTGATTTCTTTTCGAACAGGGGAACGGATTGATTACTTCGGCTTTGATTCTTGGATTTATTCTGACAATCATCACATCGGTCATGTTCTCCGGCGCTGAACAGGCGATCGGTTCCATTTCCCGGGATTCCATCGAGAAAATGGCGGAGAACGATGTACCCGGGGCGAATCGTATGCTCCGGGTCACCGGAAACAAGCGCCGTTTTCACCTCTTGCTCCTGACCGGGAGAATTCTGTCGGTCATATGCGGCACGGTTCTCCTCCTGGTCGTACTCTCGCGGCTGCCCTTCGCGGGAGCTGCGCTTGCCTGGCCCTACGCCCTGGTCGCCGGATTTCTCTCCGCCGCGGTGTTCGTCACCTCGGAAGGAGTATTTTCACGGCTGATCTCGGTGAGCGATCTCGAAGTGACCGTGGCGAGATTCGCGACGTTTCTCTACTTCTTCCATGTGGTTCTCTATCCCCTCACCGCGGTGTTCGATCTCCTCAGCGTGGCGTTCATCAAACGCAACGTGGATCTCGCCGCCAAGGAGGAGGCGCTCATCGAACTGGTCAAATCGGAGAGCGAGTCCGGGGTTATCGAACAGGAAGAAGGGGAGATGATCCAGAGCATCCTCAGCTTCTCCGATACCGCGGCGCGCGAGGTCATGATTCCGCGCATCGATGTGGTCGCGGCGGATGTTACCATCTCCGTGGATGAGCTCATACGGCTTTTCAAGGAAGAGGGCCATTCCCGTATTCCCATCTACCAGAACAGTATCGACAACATTGTCGGCGTAATGTACACCAAGGATCTCCTCATCGCCATCGCGGAACGGGGCAAGGAAAACGTATCCATCGCCGAGACCATGCGGAAGCCCTATTTCGTCCCGGAAACCAAGAAAATTTCGGAACTGCTCAAGGATATCAAGAAAGCCCGTATCCATCTGGTCATCGTGGTGGACGAATACGGCGGCACCTCCGGAATCGTGGCTCTGGAAGACCTCCTGGAGGAAATCGTGGGAGATATTCAGGACGAGTACGATACCGGGGAGGAACGGGAATATTCCTGGATCGACAACCAGACCGTCCTGATGGACGCCGGCCTGAACATCGATGAAGTGAACGACATTCTCCGCACCGACATCCCCAGTGAAGACTTCGACACCCTTGCCGGGTTTATCTACCGTCAGCTCGGATTCATCCCGGAGGGCGGCGAACAGGTCGAATGGGACGGCATTACCTTCTCCATCAAGGAAATCATCGGGAACCGTATTTCCAAAGTGCTGGTCAGATTGTCCGAACCGCGCCTGGAAAACGAACATACCGAAGCATAACACGCCTGTTTCCCTGTATACCCGGCGTCAACGGACATGGGAAACAGCGCAACCCATCGGAGGTCAGCATGCAGACTGTAGGAGTCATCGGCACCGGATACTGGGGAAAGAATCTGGTACGTACCTTTCATGAACTGAATTCCGCCCGTCTCAAATACATCGCCGACAACTCTCCCCAGACCCTGGCCTCCATCGCCGGAAGTTATCCCGGCGTTCTTCCGGTCAACGATTACCGGGTCATTCTGGACGATCCGGAGGTGAACGCGGTGGTGGTCGCCGCTCCCGCGGTTCACCACTTCGATATCGCGCAGGCGGCGCTCCAGAGCGGCAAGCACGTGTATATCGAGAAGCCGATGACCCTGCGGGTTGATCACTCCCGGAAACTGGTGGCGATGGCGGATGAGCGGAAACTCACCCTCATGGTCGGGCACCTGCTCCTCTATCATCCCTGCATCAACGCCGTGCGGCAGTACATCCACAACGGCGACATCGGGGATTTTCTCTATCTCTACAGCCAGCGGCTTAACCTGGGGAAAGTCCGGAGCGACGAGAACGCGCTCCTGTCCTTCGCGCCCCACGACATTTCCGTGGCGCTCCACCTGATCGGCGAAACCCCGGTCTCGGTGAGCGCGAACGGGCAATGCTATCTCCAAAAGGACATCGAAGACGTGGTGTTCCTTACCATGCATTTCCGGACACGGTCCATGGCCCATATCCATGTAAGCTGGCTGGACCCGCACAAGGTTCGCCGCACCACGGTGGTCGGTTCGAAGAAGATGGTGGTTTTTGATGACATGGCCCCGCAGGAAAAGGTCAAGATTTACGACAAGGGAGTGGACCGTTCCTTCGATTACGGCTCCTATGGGGAATTCCTTTCCCTCCGAAACGGGGACATCTTCATTCCGGACATCCCCATGACCGAACCCCTGAAGCTGGAATGCGCGCATTTCATCGACTGCATCGAGCAGGGCCGCACCCCGGTGAGCGACGGCCGTAACGGTCTCCTGGTCACCCAGGTGCTTGAGGCCGGACAGCGCTCGCTTCGTTCGGGCGGAGTCCCGGTCGAGATGGAGTGATGAACAAAACGCTTCTCAACCTGCTTCGCTATGGCATCCTGGCGGGGATACTCCTCTTCGGGGGATGGTACATCTCCACCCATTTCGCGCAGTTTTCGGAGAAAGTACAGGTTACCCCCGGAGCGGTTGCGCTCCTGGTGTTTCTGAACCTCTGCACCATCCTGCTGGAGTCAGCCCGTTTGCGGATCATGATCCGCAAACTTGGCCGTGACATGGGCCAGATCGCCGCATGGAACATGATGACCCTCATTCAGGCGGTCAATCATGTCATTCTGAAAGCGGGGACGTTCAGCGGCGGATACTACATTTCCCGAAGGTTCGGGATCTCGTTCAACTCCTATGTCGCATTCGTGATGACCTATGTGGTGGTCATGGTGCTGGCCTCGGGAGTGCTCGGGCTGACAGTGACCGCTCTTTTTCAGCTCTCGGGGGCTGCGGTCAACCCGTACCTGCCCCTGTTCTTTCTCCTGGTCATCGCGTCCGCCGCGGGCTGTCTGGCGGCGGCGCGCATACGCCTGGCTTTTTCCTGGCTTCCGACGGTTCTTCTCAGGTTCTTCGAGGCGATCCGGTTCATCTATTCCGATTACCGGATGCTGTTGCTCCTCCTCGGAATAGAAGTCCTCTACTACACGGCCACGGCGCTCCGCTTCATGGTCGCGTTTTCCATGTTTTCCGGACATACAGACTTTCTTTCCGCCGTGGCGGTGGTTACTGTCGGGAATTTCCTGCGCATCGCCACCATCGTTCCGGGCGGCATCGGTATCGCTGAACTGGCCAGCGGCTGGACAGCGGGCCTTCTTGGCGCCAGCGCCTCCCTTTCCGGCCTTTCCGCCGGGCTGGACCGTCTTTTCTATATCGCGCTGATCATGATCTTCGGGGGAATCGGATTCCTCGCCATTTCCAACCGTGGAGAATTCCACCGTCCGCCGGAACGGGAACTCCAACCCTCTGATTGAAAAAAGTTGTTGCTTTTCCTCGCGGAATGGCCAAGATTATAGCTTTGAATTTTCAGTGCGGTATCCCTCCCGACGGACGACATAATGCATCTCCATGAATATTTGATCTACCATTATCAGAAGCGCGGATGGACGGTTCTCTCCGAGTTTTATGATGTCAAGACATCCATACCCGGAGGATGGACCGGGCTCTATCCCGATCTCCTTGCCATCAGGGGTTCCAGCCGTGTCGCCGTTTGCATCGAGACGGATTCAACGGTGCGGGGAGACCTCGCCCCGATGAAATGGAAATCGATCCTTCAGAATCCGGGAGTATCTCTCGAAATCGTGGTGCGCGACCGGGCTGTCTGCGATCTCGTTCTTCAGATCGCGGAACGGAACGGAATCGATCTGGAATGCCGTATCATGAAACGGAACCAACGCCGGAAAAGGAAAAAAGGTGTCGAGGTAAAAGCGCTCCTCCGAAACCGGACGGGCATTTATATCATGGTAGTTGCCATCTTTATCGTGTTCATCATCTCCTTCCTTTTCATCCCCGCCATGAGAAACAGAGCAGAACTCCAGTCGGACTTTTACAGCCCGTTTGACCACGAGCGTCAAATGGAGACGCTGAAAAAGGAGATCAAGGAGTTGGAGCGGAAGAAATAATATTTCCCGCTGTATTCCCCTCAACCTGACACGCCGTTTCCCTCAAACTCTGCGAATTCCTCTCCAATCTTTCATTTTTCCCTCTGGAAATCTGCGGGAAGGATGTATCTTATACGACCGTCAGTTACCCTATACCTGCATCTGTGACCGGGAGAAATGCATATGGAATTATATATACTGCCCTTGCCGAAAACGCTGACCCCGCGGACCGGTTCCTTCTCCGTGGCCGAAGGATTGGAAATCCATCTCTGCCCGAACTGTGGATTCGAGGAGACGGAAATCGCGCGCATCCTCTCCGGAACCATTCACGAAACCCGTGGGTTCAGTGCACCGCTCGCCCGGACTATCGGTGAGCCCGAAGCGGGGTGCTGCAATCTCGTCCGTCGCGAGGGATTGGCCCCGGAAGAATACCGTCTGGAGATTTCCGCGGACCGTATTATCATCGAGGCCTCCACCACACGGGGACTCCTCTACGGGATCCGGACTCTCCAGCAGATTTTCGAACAAACGGGAAAAAGTATTCCCTGCCTTTCCATCCAGGACAGTCCCGATTTCGAGAACCGCGGATTCTACCACGATATTTCCCGGGGCAAGGTCCCGAAACTCGAAACCATGCGGCTGCTCATCGAGAAAGCGTCGCGGTATAAACTGAACCAGATGCAGTTCTATGTGGAACACGTGTTCGCGTTTCGCCGTAATCCCGCCATCTGGAAAGGGTTCGACGTTCTCACCCCCGACGAGGCGCTGGCGCTGGACGATTACGCCCGTTCCCGTCAGGTGGACCTGGTCCCGTCGCTCGCCTCGTTCGGCCACATGTATGAAATTCTCCAGAATCCCGCCTACTCCCATCTCAGCGAATTTCGGACGTTCGACCCCTCGAAACAACTGCTCTGGAAAAACCGCATGGAATTCCATACCATCGATATCTCCAACGAAGACAGTTACGCCCTCCTGGGACAGATGTTCGACGATTACCTGCCGAATTTCAGTTCGAAATGGTTCAATATCTGCTGCGACGAGACATGGTATCTGGGCATGGATCGCAACAAGGAGCGCGCGGAAAGGGAAGGAACGGGGGAGATGTACCTCAGCCATGTGCTTCGGCTCTACGAGATGGTACGCAAGCATGACAAGCGGGTCATGATGTGGGGGGATATCCTGGTCAAATACCCCGCGCTCCTGGATCGTCTGCCCAAGGATATCGTTCTCCTCAACTGGGAATACGGCTCCGGGGTGACCGACAAGCAGAGCGTTCTTTTCGGCTCCAAGCCCAATCCCTGGTACAACTGCCCCGGCGTCTGGGGCTGGAGCAAGTTCATCAATACCATCGACTCCGGATGCAAGAACATCCGCGCCATGATCGATTACGGGAAGAGCAATCATGCGGTCGGCATTCTCAACACCGACTGGGGCGATTACGGTCATATCAACCCTCTGGCGGGATCATTCCACGGCATGGCGCTCGGAGCCGCCCTTTCCTGGAATACCGCGGGTCCCGATGATCCGGCGTTTGACCGGATGGTTTCGGTGACCGAGCTTTCCGATCCCACCGGACGGGCCGCGTCTCTCCTCCGTGAACTGGGCGGCCTGCACTGCCGCTGGCGGGTGATGCTGGAAGGTTTTGAAAGTCCCTCGGCGCAGAAACTGCCCGATGCACTGATCACGAATTCATGCCGTCGCGCCCCGGCCATCCAAAAAGAACTTGAGCTTCTCCGTAAGAAAGTCCCCGCCGAGCGGCGCATCGATTACGACGAGTTCATCTGGAGCGCCCGGGCGGTGGCGCTGAACGGTCGTCTCGCCCTTCTTTCGCGAAGGAAACGCGCCCACAAGCTGGGACATCAGAATGCGGTGGAGTTGAAACAATTCGCCCGCGACATGCGCGCGCTGGCCAAGGATTTCTCGGTCATCTGGCGTGTCCGCAACAAGGAATCGGAACTGTTCCGCATCACCGGAATCATGGAAGGAATCGCGAAAGAGGCGGAAGCGATCGCACGGGGATAGGCACGAACATACGCAGAAAAGAGGCTCTCAGTGATTTTCTGTAGGTAACCGGAACTGATGCGTTTTCCTCCAAAGCCGGGTATGGGTGGTGCAGTAGGGACCCGTCCTGGAAAAGCCCCCCGGGTATGGCATGGATTCCGGGGCAGTGGACCGCTGCTGTTCGAGCGACAGCGAGTTCAGCGGTCCCCGGAAGCCATGCCGTACACGGGGAGTCTTTGGCTTTT
>CAYRTQ010000043.1:0-18644 GCA_964426865.1 uncultured bacterium | reverse complement strand
CCGCTGGTTGAACATGGAATTGTAGAGGGAATGAATGATCTTCGTGCGGTAATCTCCCACCGTTTCGGTCACCGCCCGTTCCCGGTTATAATAGATGCTCACCTCGGTGTGGGTGGCTTCCGGGTCGGTGGCAATGGCGAAGAGGGCTCCGGGATGGTCCGGAACGGGATAGTATGTGCGCTCGGGGGCGTTCGGCACGCTCGGAATACGTGAGAAATGCTCCCGTACCAGCGCCTCGATCCGTTTCGGGTCGAAATCGCCCACCGCCACGACCGCGATGAGATCCGGGCGGTACCAGTCACGGTAGAAGCTGCGGAACACATCGTGGGGAGCTTTCTCGATGACCTCCGGAAGCCCGATGGGCAGACGCTCGGCATACCGGGAGTCCTTGAGAATGATCGGGAGTTGCTTGTAGAGCATGCGCATGTCCGCCCCGCGTCCGAGCCGCCATTCCTCCATGATCACCCCGCGTTCACGGTCGATGGCGTCGTCGTGGAAGCTGACCAGGTGCGCCCAGTCCTCCAGAATCTGGAAGGCCTTGTTCACGATTTCGGTGCTGTCGGTGGGAACCTGAAGCATGTACACGGTTTCGTCGAAACTGGTGTAGGCGTTCAGATCCGGGCCGAACCGCATGCCGATGGATTCCAGGTAATCGGTAAGTTCATGTTTGGCGAAATGCTCCGTCCCGCCGAACGCCATATGCTCATCGAAATGGGCCGCTCCCCGCTGGTTATCCTTTTCCAGAATGGAACCGGCGTTCACCACGAGCCGCAGTTCCATGCGCTTTTCCGGCTTTGTGTTGCGACGGATGAGATAGGTGAGTCCATTGTCGAGTTTCCCGGTGGTGACCGCCGGGTCGATGGGAAGGCGGGTTTCCGGGGCGGGAGCGGATCCCGTCATCCGTGCTGTATTCGCGGTTTCGCAGCGGCGGTGCGCGCAGGCGGCGAGCAGAACCATGAGCGCGAAAACCGCGATGAGACGAACAGGTTTCATGATAGGCTCCTTATATCCTGAAATGATGTAACTGTCTGCCACCGGAATATCTGCAAAGGGGAAGGCGGTTTTTTCAACCGCCGCGGACCCTCACCCGGCCTACGGCCACCCTCTCCCCCGCGAAATGACGCGCGGGCGAGGGAAAAGAGCGCTTCGGGCAAGGCTTGTGAAGAACAATCGCTCGAAGAGGAGCATTGTCCTTACCGCTTTGCGTTGTCTCCCAACCTGCTTTTGAGCAGCTTTCCTCTCCCTCTCGCCCGCGCGTCATTTCGCGTGGGAGAGGGTGCGGGGAGTGAGGGAAAATAGCGCCCGTGACTCCCTCATGCCGAAACTTGGAAATGAAAAGCCGTAATCGTCGGGGAAGGAGGGCGGTGTGGTGTTCCTTTTTTCCTTTGCGCCTCTGTATCTTTGCCCCTTTCCTCTCACAACTCCTGTTCCCAGGTCCGGAGGCCGAAACGGCTGAGGTATACCGGAATGTTGCGGAACAGGGGGTTTTCTTCTTCGATTTCGCGGATCATGGTTCGTTTGGCATGGGAATGCGGGCCGCAGAGAATGGTGACCGAGCCGCCCTCGCCACCGGCGCCGTTGAGCTTCCAGCCCGCCGCGCCGTGATCGCGGGCAATTTCTATGATGCGGTGGGCGTCCGCGCTGATGAGCGCGGAATGGAGCCTCCCCTGCGCCTCGGTGTTCTCGATCATTGCCCGTCCGAGAGCGTCGAAATCACCCGCGAACATGGCGTCGCGCGACTGTACAGCGCAGGCGCGGAGGGCTTCGAGCCGGGGATTTTCCGGGCCGCTGTTTTCGAGCTCGCGGATGACGCTTTCATGGACCCGCGAGGAACTGTGCGACTTGCCGAGATAGATGAGCGCGAGACGGCGTTCCATCTCCCACCAGGTGGAATTCGGCACTTGGATGGGGGAAACCGAGGCATGGGGATACCGGAACATCTCGATAAAATTGATGCCGCCGTAGGCCGAACAGAGCTGGTCCTGGATGCCGCACTGGAGGTGGAGCATGTCCACTTCCACCGAATGCGCGGTGTATGCGGCCTCGTGCGGGGTCAGACGCCCCGGGGTGAGACGGTCCAGCGCCCCGATGAGCGCCACGGTCACCGCGGCGGAGGTTCCGGTGGAGGCTCCCCCCGGAGTCTCGGAGAAGATGGTCACCCGGAAGGAGAAACGTTCGGCCACCCCCATGCGCACAATGGCCGCTTCGATGAGGGGGTGACGATCCCAGCCGGGGACCTCGGGATGCATCACGTACTGCTCCCCGAAGTTTTCGGCGTTGATGACGATCCGTTCCTCCGCGTCGCCGGGGGGAAATACCTCCAACTGCACCTCGGCGTAGGGATATACCCCGATATTGAAAATTTTCCCGTGCTCCGCGAACCAGGTGTCGGTCCATCCGCCGTTGTCGCATATGCGTATCGGCGCCACGCTGTTGATGATCCTGAGCGGTTTTCTCCGGACAGCCTCGCCCATGATGAAAGTCGTTCTCCTTCGCTGCGGGATGGGTGTGTCGGCCCGTGTTGTATGGGTTCGGGAAACGAAACGTTTCCCGCAAAGTCCGCAAAATCACAAGGGGCTGTTTCTCCGTCGCATTCGGGATGCATGCGCGATCCACGCCGGACCGGCATGCATGACCCGCCGTAGGAAAAAATACGGAACATTACCATTAATATACGGAAACCGGGAAGGAGGGGAAGCAAAACTTGCGGGGAGGGGAGAGGGAAAAATACCCGTGACCGTTCATTTTACAGAATTCGCGGCGGGGAGAAGCGGTTTTCCGATACCGTCGGCCGGTCATCAGCCCGGCGGGCCAACTGATTGTCTGAACCGGTGATTCGCATGATTCAAATGAAAAAAAGCTGATGAAAAGAAATGCCCTTTTCAGCCTCTCATCAGTTCAATCATGCGCATCATCGGTTCAGACCGGGTTCAAATCCTTTCTTACCGGTTACACGGTCACGATCCCCGATCCCTCGATGGGGAAGCAGATTTCGACCGAGGGCGCGAGGTCGTGACGGGCGTAGAAGGATTCGGTCATGGCGCGGCGGAATGTTTCCGCGGCGTCTTCGCGGACCAGGGCCATGATGCAGCCGCCCAGTCCGGCCCCGGAGAGTTGCGCTCCCGCCACGCCCGGAATGGCGAGCGCGGTATCCACCATCTCGTCGATGAGCGGGGTCGAGCAGCCGTACCCGCCCGGCTGGAATTCGAGGGACGCCGTACGATCGCCGGACTCCAGACGATCCCGGAGTCCCCGGATCAGGGAATCCGGAGCGGAATTGTCATGGGGGACCCGTATTCCCCGGTCATCGAGACGGCTCACCCGGTCGCCATCATGGGAGATGCGCATGAGACGGCCCAGTTCCTCCATGTCCCCGCTCCGCAGGAGGGCGGAAACCGCTCTCGCCCGCTGAATTTCCGCGAGACCGTAGAGGGCCACCCGGCGTGCCTCGTATCCGCCTTGAGGCTCGCGGTGCGAGGCGAAGACCCGTTCCAGCCGCTCCCGGTCCCCCGGTTCGAGACCGTTTGCCAGTTCCTCACGGCTGATGCGGTCGGGCAGGGCGAGGAGAATGTCGTATATCTCATGCGGGCGCCCTCCCAGGGTTTCGGCGTTGATATCGCGCAGGTGGACGATGCGTTCCCGAAGATGCGGGAATCGGGCGTTCACCAGGGCTTGGGCGACCTCGTATGTGGCGACCTTCTCGTTGAACACCTGCATGGCGTTGTCGGACTTGCGCGCCGACTGGTGGGACTGGAGGATGAAAAGCATGTATCCCGAGGGAAACGGAACCACCGATTCCACCCGGATGGGGTGGAATCCCATGTGGATGATGCTGCCTTTTTCGGCGAATTTCATGGCGGCGTGATCCCCGCTGCCGCCACGGGTCCCCACGAACCATTCGCCCTCGCCGCACATGTCCACGAAATCGTTGGGCTGGATGGAGAGCCCGTTGATGAACGTGAGCGCCTCCGCCGCGGCGACCACCACCGCCGAGGAGGAACTCAGTCCCGCCGCCAGCGGTATCTTCCCCGAGAGAACGCCGTTGAACCCATAGAGCAGCCGTCCCTTGAACTTTTCCTGGAGACGGAGCGCCGCCGCCCGGAAGTAATTGGACCAGTCTCCCCGGCTGGCCCGGATTATTTCCAGCACCTTCTCGGAGTTGATCATGTTCAGCCACTCATCCCAGGGGAGCGCGGCGAGTTCCTTCCCGATGGAAAAGCTCCGGGGGCGGAAACTGTCCGAATCCACATTGTGCAGCTCGATCCCATCGTCTTCGCGCACCCCGGCGACCAGGACGACCTCGCGGCTGATGGCCATGTAGTTGGTGTATCCCCCCCGGTGCTCCACATGACGCCCCATGAGATTGATCCGCCCCGGGCTGCGGGAGATAACCACGGGATGATGCGCCCCGTACACCCGGATGAACTTCCGCAGCCCCTCCCGGTAGGCCCCGCGACGCTCTTCCAGCAGGTCCGGACGGTCGCCGTAGATCTTGCGGAATACCGCTTTCACCTCCGGCCCGAATTCCTCGAAAATGCGCTCCCACTCGGTTACCGGGCGCACGGCGCGCTCCCGCAGGCACGCCTCGATCCGCTCGCAGGAGCGGTCACGGCTGGAAAGGGCGGCTTCACGGGCGGTGTAGTACTCCTCGATCCGGAGCAGTTCCTCGGGATTGTTGAAGGACATCACCTCGAACTCATCACGCACCGGCGTCGGGATGATTTTCCATTCCCGCTCCGGATCGCGGGCCAGCATGCGGATGACATCGGTGAGGTATTCCTCTTTCTGGGCGTTCTCCGTTCCGAGCGAAAAGATCGTCCGGTAGAGCGCCTCCGCCGAAAGGAGGTATACGAAGGCGTTGACCACCGGGGTCTCCCGTTCCAGTTCCTCTCCGCTGAGATGAACGCTTCCGTCGCTTCCGGGGACGATGTATTCCCGGCCCGAGGACGGAAGGAATCGGTCGAGTTCCTCCCCGGAGACCGTATCGTCATGGTCGAGATGTTCGAAGAGTTCCGGGAACATCAGCCTGGCCTTGGATTCCGAGGGAATCTCCGCGCGGATGGTCTCGCGGATTTCCTCGGCGGTCAGCCGCCCGTTCTCCCCGGCGCGGTCCAAAAGACGCTTCGAGAGAATCATCCGCTGGATATCCCTTTTCTCCACGATATCCACCGGCCTTCCCCTCCGGTCGTGCACGATTCTTCCCGAGTCCGGCCACCACCGTTTGTCCGCCACCATGAGGGAAACGTCCGCCCCGGTGTCGCGGTGGGTGCGCAGGAGACGGTCGAGGGCGGTTTCCTCGAATATCTTGTCGCCGGGGACGATCAGCACGTCTCCGGCGTACCCCTGGGCGCGGAGAAGATGGGCGGCCTGTTTGGCGGCGTTGCCGGTGCCGTTCTGGTTGATCTGGTATACGAACGCCGCGTTGTCCCGCACTTCCCCGATCTCCCGCACCACCTGGCGTCCCTTTTCGCCGACCACCACCACGTGCTCCCGTATTCCCGCCGTTTCGAGCTGGTCCAGGAGACGGTTGATCGCGGGTTTCCCGGCGATGGGGAAACAGACCTTGTGGAGGTCCTTCGACCGCATGCGGGAGCCTTTTCCCGCGCAGAGGACGACCGAAACCAGCCCCTGCGCCGCGTCGATATCCACCCGCCGTTTCGGGAAAGCGGATACGACCGAGAGTCCCTCCAGCACTGCTCCCACCTCGGAAGGCGTCTTCTCCGCGAGCCCGGGGGATGCATTCTCCCGTTCGAGATCGAGATACAGGCTTTCCCGTTCCAGACAGGCGCAGAGCGCATCGTACATATCTGGAGAGAACCGGGCGAGGTATTCCACGGGGTCCTCGGCGGAGCATCCCGCCAGCGCCAGATAGGAAACCGCTCCATCTTCGCAACAGGAATACAACCGCAGGGCGGGAGCGTTGTCGCGGAGCGCTTGACGGGAAGCGGGAATACGCCGGGAAAAGGTTTCGAGCAGACGAAGGGAGGGATTGCCGGATCGTGGCGGATCAGTGGGCATGCAGCAGCTCCTTGCGGGAATTGACAGGGAGAACGGGACCGGGATCGCCGGTGTGGCGAAACGAAGGGAAACGAATGACCGCGGGGTTTTTCTGACGTCTCCATTCCGAGGGACACGGCGCACCGATAAAAGGTTCACTGAATAATAGCCACCGGAATCACCCGGGCACAAGGGGATTCATGCCCCATATCCCCGGAATAATCACCCGACTCCCTCTCGGGTGAACTGCGGAGCGGCGTCCCGTGGCGTTTTCTGAAAAGCGGCACGGGCCTATTTGAGGAAAAGCATCCGTCCGGTGCGGTCCGCTCCCCCGAAGCGCAACCGGTACAGGTAGACCCCGGAGGATACCCGTTTCCCACGGTCGTCCGCGCCGTTCCAGATGATGACATTTCTTCCCACCGGGAACCTCCCCGCGTTCAAATCGCGCACCCGTCGGCCCAGGATATCGTACACGGAGAGCCGCACCGCGCCCGAGACGGAGAGATCGAAGGCGATGGATGTCTCCGCGTTGAAAGGATTGGGATAGTTCCCCCGGAGGGAGAAGGACGCCGGGATGTTCCCGGTGTCCGCGCCGGGACGGTCGTCGAGAACGGACAGTGCGCAGCCGTCGCTCCACACGATCCATTTCCGGTTGTCCATGTCCACCGCCATGCTGGAGATTCCCATGGTGATTCCCTTTTCAACCTCGTGGATTTTCCAGCCGGTCCCGTCGTAACTCACCAAATTCACATTGGTCCCGAACCATTTGACATTGAGCCGGTCCACAATGATGGTATAGGCATTGGGAAAGGGGAAGCCGTTTTCCATCGTATACTTCCGCCAGGTTTTCCCGTCGAACGACAGCACCCCCCCGTCGGATGCGAACCATTTCACTCCATCCCGGTCCACCGCCATGTCATACCATCGCCCGCCTTCCGGAATGGACGCTTCCGGGTAGGTTTTCCATTCCATGCCGTCGAAGGAAACCGGCCCCTTGTCGTCTAAAAGAATCCATTTCGTTCCGGAGCGGTCCACCGCAAGTTTGTATGTATTGCTCAAATCGATGTCGCCGCTGCTGAACATCTTCCATTCCACCCCGTCGTAACTTGCTATTTCGAAGATCTTTGAATAATCGTTGCGAGTTACGGCCCACAGTACATCGTGTTCGTCAATCGCCAGAGAACCGGTATTGATCGAGGAAGGTTTGGGCGGGATTATCGGGTCACTCCAGGTTTTTCCGTCATACCAGACCGGGCCCGGGGATCCCGCGAACCATTTACGGTTTCTGCTGTCCACCGTTACCGTAACACACCGCCTGACCGGATAATCCTGTCGTTCCTTCCCGTCATAACTGCTGGGTTCTCCATATCCCAGATATCCCAGGCCGGAAATGAACCATTTCACGTCTTCCCGGTCCACCGCAACCCGATTGATGGGATATTTGAAGGGGGTCTCCACGGGCCAAGTTGTTGCGGAATCGCCTTCCAGCCGGACCAGCCCCGAGTCGGTGCCGAACCATTTTACATTCCGCGCATCCGCCACGATTTGGGTTATGGCTTTGTTTGCCGATGGCCAGGGAACGGTGATTGTCTTCCATGCCGCGCCATCGAAACAGAGAATCTTCCGTTTCGCGTCGGCAACCTGTCCAACGATATCCCCATCGGTCCATACCACGCCGTCCCGATCCACGGCGATCCGCGTTATTACTGATTTGAGCGCCAGACTGTCCCTTGGGGCGGGTATGGGCGTGAAAACGCCGTTGTCAAAGCGCATCAGCGTATCATTGACCATGCACCAGACCACTCCGCTTCCCGGGGAAGATATCGCGGTCACCTCATCCCGGGCGGCTCCCGTCCCCACCCGGTAGGTCCGCCAGTTCTCGCCGTCGAAACGGGTGATTCCGGCTCCGGTGGCGAACCACAGCACTCCGTCCGGGTCCCCGGTGATCCCGGAAATTTCCGATGAAAGAAGGCTGTTCTGGTCAGGGTAATTCTCCCAGGAACGGCCGTCGAAGCGGGACAGCCCTCCGCTGGTCCCGAACCAGACCGTGCCGTCGAGAGCCGTCGCCACGGAGGTGACAACGTTGTACGGGAGGCCGGCGGCGGTGGAAAAGGTGACCGGACCGTCTTCGCCGAGACGGGTGACTCCGGCGTTTTCAGTCTCGTTGTAGAGTATCCACGGCCGGTTGTTACGGTCAACATCGATTTCCCTCACCCCGTTCGAGACCATGCCATCCGAGGTGGTGAATGGTTTCCAGACCGCGCCGTCATACCGTATCGCGCCCTGTCCGGTGGCGAACCAGAGGACGCCGTCGCTCCCGGCGGCCACCGATTCGATATCGTTCGTGGGGATGTCCGTGTTGAAGGTGGTATACCATTTCCACTGCGCGCCGTCGAGGACGGTCACTCCCTTGCCGATCCCCCGGTGGGCCATCCAGATACGGTTCGAGGCGTCCGATGCTATCCCGGTCACTTTCGGAGCGATGAAATGATCCTCGGTCCCTTTCCAGACGGTCCAGACCGTTCCATCGAAGCAGGAGACGCCGTTGTCCGTTCCGAGCCATATCTTTCCGGTGCGGTCCGCGGCGATGTCGTTTATCGCGCTGCTGGAAAGCCCGTCTTTGGCCCTGAATGTTTTCCAGATCGCGCCGTCGAAACGGGACGCTCCCGCGCCCGTTCCCACCCAGAGCGCGCCGTCGGGAGCGAGCAGAAGACATCGGATGAAATTCCCCGCGAGCCCGTCCTGGGTGGTGAACCGCCGCCAGTTTCCGCCATGAAACCGGTAGAGCCCGTCGTTCGCGCCGATCCATACCGCTCCGCTGTCATCAGTGGCCACCGCGCGCGGGGTGACAAGCGGCGCATCCGTCCCCGGATAGTTCCGCCAGGATGAGCCGTCGAACCGGTACGCGCCGCTGAGTGATGTGCCCGCCCATACATTCCCGGCACGATCGCACTGGAGCGAAGTTACTTTGTCGTAGGAATCACTCAAGGTGAATTGATTATACCGGATCCATCCCGTTCCGGCGAGGCGGAACAGGGAAAGGGTATAGCTGGAGTTGTTCAACCAGAGGGCGCCATCGGGGGCTGTTGCCAGGAGTGGCACGTAGTAGCTGGGACTGAGGAACGGGGTATGCGTCTGATTCCGGGTGTTCCAGCGCACGACACTCCCCCTCGTGGCGCACCAGAGGGAATCTCCGTGTGACGCCATACCCACGATATCGTTGCCCGAAAGATAGTGTGTCCACTGTTCCTCGCCGTGGGAAAGCCCGGCGGAGAGCAAAAGATATATCCAGAGTAGTACTGCGAGGCCGTTCCGGCGCATATCCTCTCCCGTTCATGACCGGTGTGCGTTGCCCGATTTGTCTATGAGGGTAAAAAACAATCTATTGGGGGAAAAGTAAAGTAAATTTATGAAAGCGGAACTACCCGGAAGATAACTGCGGGACGGTTGGCGGATATACGGAATGCGTCTTTTTATGCTCACTCGCTCCGGCACTTCGTTTCCGGGGCGTTTTTTTCCTGTCGCGTCCGGGGATCATGCTGTATATTGGTTTCCTTTTAGGGAGTACGACGATTTTCCTGAAACCGGCTTTACAATGCCACAGTATAAAAAGACTGACACATTCCGGAATACGTGCGGAGTTTTTGAAGCACCCTGGTATCATCGTTCAAACAAGCGCTAAAAGGAGCCTTGGATGATCAAGATCGAAAACCTGACGAAGTACTACGGGGATTTCCGGGCCGTGGACAATATATCGTTCACGATCAATAAAGGGGATATCCTCGGGTTTTTGGGGCCGAATGGAGCGGGGAAGACCTCGACCCTGAAGATGTTGACCTGTTTCATGCCTCCTTCCGATGGCAACATCCGGTTCAACGACCTGAACGTCCGCGAACATTCGCTGGAGATTCGCCGTATGATCGGGTATCTCCCGGAGAACGCGCCGCTCTACGAGTACATGAGCATACGGGAGTATCTGGATTATATCTGCGATCTTCGCGATATCCGGGGCGCCCGGCGCAAGGACCGTATGGACGCCATGATCGAGACCTGCGGCCTCTCCAAGATGATGGGCAAGGATATCGGGGAGCTCTCCAAGGGATACCGTCAGCGGGTGGGTATCGCCCAGGCCATGATCCACGAGCCCCGGGTGCTCATTCTCGATGAGCCGACCGTGGGGCTGGACCCCAACCAGCTCGTGGATATCCGCAATCTCATCAGGGACGTGGGGAAAGAGCAGACGGTAATTCTCTCCACCCACATTCTGAGCGAGGTGGAGGCCACCTGCAACCGCGTGGTTATCATCTCCTCCGGGGAGATCGTGGCCGACGGCACCACCGAATCCCTCCAGGACCGCATGGCGGGACAGACCACGCTCACCATCGAGGTCAAGGGACACCCCGAGGGCATGGCCGAGGCGTTCTCCACGGTGGCCGGAGTGGACAAGGTCCTCTCGGTATCCGGGAACGGCGACGGGATCGCGCGTCTGGAGATCGGGGCGAAACGCGGGTTCGACATCCGTGAGGAGGTTTTCCGGAGGACAGTGGAAAAGGGCTGGGTGATTCTCGAGATGCACCAGCACACCGCCAACCTCGAAGAGGTATTCAGACAACTCACCAAGTCTCAGGGGGCCGGAACGCAATGAATAATGTGATCCCCATTTTCCGAAGGGAACTTTTCGCCTATTTCTATTCACCCATGGCGTACATCGTTATCGCGGTGTTTCTCCTGCTCACCGGGTGGTTTTTCACCAGTCAGATGTTCCTGGCCAGTGATTCCTCCCTCCGGAGCGTGTTTTCCTCCATTCCGTTCATCTTCATCTTTTTCGCCCCGGCCATCACCATGCGGCTCATGAGCGAGGAGCGGAAGAGCGGGACCATAGAACTGCTGGTCACCATGCCGCTGAGCGACTGGGAGATCGTGCTCGGCAAGTATTTCGCCGGGCTGGCGCTCCTCGTGGTGGCGGTGGTGTTCACCATCCCCTACGCCCTGACCGTCATCATCTTCGGCAAGCCCGACATGGGCATGCTGCTCACCGGCTACGTCGGACTGGTGCTCATGGGCGCGTCCTACCTCTCCATAGGGGTGTTCGCCTCGACCATCTCCAAGAACCAGGTGGTATCGTTCATTCTCGCTTTCATGATCATTTTCGTTCTCTATCTCCTGGACAAGTTCCTCCCGGTGATGCCCTCCTATCTCGTTCCGGTGCTCCAGTATCTGAGCATCGACTACCATTATGGAAACATCGGGCGCGGGGTTCTCGATACCCGGGATGTGTTCTATTACCTGTCACTCATCGTGTTCATGCTGTCACTGGCCAAGCTCTCGCTCGAGAGCCGCAAGTGGAGTTGAGAGGAGACTTGAGCCATGAAAAAACTGAACGGTGCATCGATAGTATCCGTGCTTTTCCTGCTGGGCATTCTGGTGATGATCAACGCCATCGGCATCCGCTATTTCCTCCGGGCCGATCTCACCAGCGCCAAGATGTACTCGCTTTCCCAGGTGAGCAAGGATGCCGCCGCCAAACTGGAGGACAAGGTCCTCGTCAAATGCTATTTCTCCCCGAACATGCCCGCGCCGCTGAACACCATGGGGCCGTATCTCCGCGACATGCTCGAGGATTACCGCGCGTACTCCCACGGCCGTATCCAGTACGAATTCGTCTCTCCAGACGATGAGATGAAGCTGGCCGAGGAGGCCCAGAGTTTCCAGATTCCCCCGCGCGAGGTGCAGAGCGTCGCCAAGGACAAGTTCGAGGCGAAACGGGTCTACATGGGGGCGGTCTTCCTCTATCGGGACAAAAAGGAAACCCTGCCGGTCATCGACAACATCAACAACCTCGAATACGAAGTCACCAGCATCATCCGCCGTATCTCCGCCCAGAGCAGTCCCATCCTGGGAATCGCCTCCACCGGCACGGAGCGGGAGCAGGTGACCATGCAGAAACTCTACGAGGGGCTCGGGCGCAATTACAATGTCCAGGCGCTGGATATCAACATGCCCATCGACAAGGGGGTCAACGCCGTCCTGCTGCTCACCCCGCGTCAGCCGCTCACCCCGGTGCAGTTGTACAATCTGGACCAGTATGTCATGAACGGCGGAAAGCTCGGAGTCTTCGCCAATTCCTACCGGTTCATTCAGCAGGAACAGGGCGCTCTGGCCATTCCGATCGGGCTGAACCTGAATACCATCCTCAACAGCTACGGAATCGGGATCAATCAGGACGTGGCGATGGATGTCCGGTGCAACGTGGTGAAGATTCCGCGTCAGCAGGGATTCGTCAAATACTTTGACCAGGTCTATATCCCGTTCATGCCCATTGTCTCCACGTTCAATAAGGGGAACATCATCACCCGCGATCTTCAGCAGGTGCCCATGTATTTCCCGTCCTCGGTGGATACCACGCTGGCGAAGGCGAAGGGGTTCAAGGTGGAGGGGCTTCTCTACACCTCCGATTTCTCCGGGCGTCAGAGCGGGCAGGTGGTGTATGTCACCCCGCTGAACATCATGCAGAAGACCGATTTCCTCAAGAAGCGCATTCCTCTGGGCGCGGTGGTGACCGGCAAGTTCACCTCCGCTTTCGCCCAGTCCGGGGCTCCCGTGGACAGCACGGGAATGGCCTCCGCCCAGCCGATGGTCAGCGCCTGCGCGAAAGAGAACCGCCTGCTGGTGGTGGGCGACGGACTCATTGCCATCGACGAGTATGTGCGTGATCCGCGCCAGACGCTCATCATCCAGAACGCCGCCGACTGGCTGGTCCAGGCGGAGGACCTGATTACCATCCGCTCGAAGGAAATTCCCCTGCGGCCCTTGAAAGACCCCGGCGACATGGGACGCAACATGGTCAAGTGGGCCAACGCGGGCGGGCCGGCAGTTCTGGTCATCATCCTTGGCATCGTCCTCTGGCGGGGACGCGTGCTTCGAAAGAAAGCAGTTCTCGCCCAGTATACGACGGAGGTGAAGAAGACCGCATGAAAAACAAAACTCCCCTCATTCTCGGAGGAGCGTTCCTTCTCCTTCTGGTGATATTCTTTGTCACCTCGTTTCATCCCCGGGAAAAAACCCGGGGGGCGGAACCCCTGTTCAAGGGCGAAAAACCGGCCATCGACAAGATCGAGGTCATCAATCCCCGAGGGGAGAGCGTGACGCTCGAAAAGCAGAACGATGTCTGGAATATCACCAAACCCATCGTCTACAAGGCTTCCGCGCAGGTGATCGACGAGGTGCTGAACGGCCTCCAGGAAGTCATGGTTGACGGCGTGGTGACCTCGGATGTCAGCCAGCAGAAGGCGTTCGGTGTGGTGGACTCCACCGCGGCGAACATCAGGATGTACAGCAAGGGCAAGACCGTACTCGATGTGCTGATCGGGCGGTTTACCCCCGATCTGAGCCATACCTACATGCGGGACCGTGGATCGAAGGACATCACCATGTGGCGGGGGATATTCCCGCGCATGATCAACCGCGAGCTGGACAATTGGCGCGACCGCGCCATCTTCAGCTTCAACCCGGAAGATGTCGTGTCGCTCAAGGCGGTCAGCGGGAAAACCACCCGTCAGCTCACGCTTACCGATTCCACCTGGACGTTCACCGAGAACGGGAAAGTCCTGCCCATCGAGCAGCCCATGGCCAAGCAGATGGCGGGCATGATCGGCAACTTGAGCTGTGATGCGTTCGCCTCGGAAGATGATATTCCCCGCGCGGCCTCGACCGCTCCGGACACCCAGGTTTCCTTCACAGTCCGCAATGGCGATACCCACTCGTTCGAACTGTGGAGCCCCGGCCCCCAGGATAACGGGCGGTATCTGGTCCGCACGCCGGGAATGCAGATGCTCTTCCGTTTCATGGACTTCCGCGGCTCTTTCCTGGCGCTCAGCTACGACAAGGTGAAGCCGGGTTCCCAGGAAGCGCTCCAGCAGCAGCTCCAGCAGATGCAGCAGCAACAACAGCAACAGCGGCAGATGATGCGGCAATAGATATCCTGCAGCCGCCGTGTAGAAAAAAGGGACATCGATCGCGGTGTCCCTTTTTTGTGGTGCGCCCGGCAGGGCGCATTCACGGGGGAGTGAAAGTCTCCCGCCGACCTGCCCCGGGGAATGGGCGGGTAAAGCATATGCGGCGGGAATGGGCGGAACGCGTTGTCCATTCATCGTCCATCCCCGATCTCTTCGTGTACTTTTTTCCTCGTAACTTTCCCTGACCCGGAGTATGGAATTTTGCTTGTCAAATGCACGGGCAGTCATTAGGTTATACACCGTAACCGGCATCCCGAACGCACCATGCCCCCGCGCCCTCGGAATGATGCGCTTTCCCCGTCCGAGGCTTACGGAGAAGGGAAGAATGCTCGTGAAATTCAGGAAACCCGGCAGGAAGGATATGGCTTCCCTGACCGTGATCGCGGTGTTCGCGGTTCTTTCCGCCGCGGCGCTCTTCACGGTCGGCATGGTAATGTCGAGAAACAGCCACCGGAGCGCCATCGCGTACGCCTCCTCGGTCACCGAATCCATCGCGTTCGATCTCGACAGCATCATCTCCCAGCACCAGCTCATGGCGATCACCATGGCGAGCATCCTGAGTTCCGAACCAACGCGGGATCGCGAGAAGGTGAAAAAACTTCTCTTCGATCTCTTTTCGCGGAGCAAATGGATTGTCGCCACCTATGCCGGGTACGAACCGGACGCGTTCGACGGCGATGACGCGCCCTGGGCGGGAAAACCCACGCATACGCTCAACGGCCAGTTCGTGCCGTTCATCCACACCGCGAGCCAGTATGGCATGGTGCACGATCTGTCCAAGGCATTCGTCGATTCCCTCCGCGATATCGACAAATTCGATTTCTACATGGGGCCGAAGCGCACCAACGCTCCATTCATCACCCCGCCCTGGACATACCGCGACCATGCCACCGGAGTGCTCACGAAGCTCGTGTGTCTCACCGCGCCCATTCAGTGGCCCGACGGTTCCTTCCGGGGAATGGCCGGAGTGAATATCGATACCGGGGCCATGCTCGACAAGTTCAACTCGCTCAAGGTGTTCGATCACGGCATGGTGTTCATCGTCTACAAGAACGGGCTGCTGCTCACCTGGCCGGACGAAAGCATCACATTCGCCAACACCATTCTCGATATCGGGGACCGTTTCGGAAAGGCGAACCTCGACAAGCTGGTGGCCGATCTCGCCTCGGGCCGCAAGGGGGCCATCGAGGGACGGCATCCCCTCACCGGAACCAAGTCCTGGCTGGTTTACCAACCCGTACCGACCAGCGAATGGGGTGTGGTGGTGGTCGCGCCCCGACGGGATATATTCGACAGCCGTAACCGGGTGCTGGCGGTCATGGCCGTTTTCCTCGTCCTCCTCGCGGGAGGAACGCTCTACGTCATGCGACGGATGACATGACCCCGTTTCCCGTCACCCTTCGGGCATGACGGGAGGCGGACGGATACCGACCTCGCCTGTGTTTTCATGGGCTGGAGAGCCGGGTTGTGATACGCGCCCGGCTTTCCTCTCCCGTACCGATCAGATCCGCTTTGAAACTCCAGAGAAGGAGCGCTGTTCGTGAAGCTGAAGATCACGCTGACCCTGAAAAGAAAGATCATCGGTCTGGCCGTTCTCGCCGCCGTTCTGCCCGTTCTGGTCATGTATATGCTCATCGTGGGATTCCAGGGGAAGGTGGCGCATAAAGCGGAGCAGGAGCTGGACGTGCTGGCCAACGGCAATGTCACCCAGATCGCCAAGGATGTCTATGTGCTCTGCGAGACCGCGGGCAGCCTGATCGACCGCAAGGTTACCTACGACATGGGGTTGGCGTCAAAGACGCTCCGTGCTCAGGGCGGGGTGAGTCTCAGCCCCGAAACGGTGTCCTGGGATGTGACCGACCAGGAGTCGAAACAGACCGGGAAAGCCGTTCTCCGCAAGATGTCCGCGGGGGGCGAATGGCTGGGGCAGATCCGCGAATTCACCCGTCCCGCGCCGGTGGTGGACGAGGTGACCCGTCTCACCGGGCTGCGGTGCACCATCTTTCAGCGGATGAACGAACGGGGCGACATGCTGCGGGTCGCCACCACGGTGGAGAATGCCGACCGGTCCCGCGCCATCGGGACGTATATCCCGGCGGTGGGATCCGATGGATCTCCCAATCCGGTGATCGCGGCGGTGCTTCAGGGGAAACCCTTCAAGGGGCTGGCCTATGCCGCCAACGACTGGTACATCGCCGCCTACGAGCCGCTGCGGGACCGTGATGGCATGGTGATGGGCATGATCTTCGTGGGGGAGAAGCTGTCCTCGGTGGAGATGGTGCGGAAAGGCATCTCGGGAACCAAAGTGGGGAAGACCGGGTACGTTGCGGTGCTGGGCGGCAAGGGCGGGCACAAGGGTCAGTACATCATTTCGGCGAAAGGCGAGCGGGATGGGGAAAACATTCTCGATTCCAAGGACGCCGAGGGCCGCTTCTTCGTGAAGGAGATGATCGACAAGGCGCTCACCCGCGCCTCGGGAGAGACTTTCACCTATCGCTACTGGTGGAAGAATCCGGGTGAGAACAACGCCCGGGAAAAGATCGCCGTGGTGAGCTATTTTGAACCCTGGGACTGGGTGATTTTCACCAGCATGTACGCCGATGATTATACCGTGGCCAAACAGCAGTTCCAGGCATCGGCGCGGGGGCTTCTGATCAATCTGCTCCTCAGCGGGCTTTTGGCGCTGGCGGCGGTGATCGCTCTCGCCTTTGTCATGGGCGGGCGTCTGGCCGCGCCGCTCTCCCGTATCATCGGTTTCGCGGAGCATATCGCCGCCGGGAACGTGCTGGAGGCGAAGAACGGGCTGGATGCGTTCACTGTCGCGCGTAACGGCGGCAACAGCCTCATCGCGGTGAGCGACGCCGACGAGACCGTGCAACTGGTGGAGGCGTTCCGAAAGATGACCACCAGTCTGGATTCCCTCATCGGAAAGGTCCAGCAGTCCGGCATCCAGGTTACCGCGCTCGCCACCGAAATCGCCGCCTCGGCGCAGCACCTCCAGGCCACGGTATCCGAGCAGGCCGCCTCCACCCGTGAGGTCACCGCCACCAGCCGCGAGATTTCCGCCACCTCCAACGATCTGGTCCAGACCATGGACGAGGTGAGCACGGCGGCCTCCGACACCGCGGACATGGCCGAGCGGGGCCAGACCATCCTGAACAGCAACAGCGAGGTGATGCAGCATCTCCTCAAGGCCACCGGTTCCATCTCCGCAAAACTGGCCATCATCAGCGACAAGGCCAACAAGATCTCCACCGTGGGGACCACCATCAACAAGATCTCCGACCAGACCAACCTCCTCTCCCTGAACGCCGCCATCGAGGCGGAGAAGGCGGGGGAGTACGGCAAGGGATTCTCCGTGGTGGCCCGCGAGATCAGCCGTCTGGCCGACCAGACCGCCATCGCCACCCAGGACATTGCCGACATGGTGAAAGGCATGCAGTCCTCCGTTTCCGCGGGGGTGATGGAGATGGACAAGTTCGCGGAGGAGGTTCGCCACGGCGTGCAGGAGGTGGCCAATATCGGGGAGCAGCTCATCTGGATCATCGATCAGGTGCGCTCGCTTGGCCCACGGTTCGATACGGTCAAGGACGGCATGCACAACCAGGACCTGAGCGCCCGTCAGATCAGCGAGGCCATCGGACAGTTGTCGGTCGCCGCCGACCAGACCAAGGACTCGCTCCTCGATTTCAAACAGGCCACCGAGCGTACCAACACCGCGATCCGCGAGTTGCAGAAGGAAGTCTCGCGGTTCCGGATCAGTTTGTAAGGGATTATTGTCTGAACGCCTGTTCCGGTGATGCGAATGATTGAAATGATGAAATGCTGATAATGGCGACGTATAGCGGAACCTGTTCAAAAATTGATAGAAAAGGCAAAGAATAACCAATGCTTATCCCTGAGGAACGTTTCCAAATTGGATTAAAAAAATTCGCACAGGAACTCCGTCGAATTTTTTCTTTGCCGATTCCAGCAAATCCGGAAGATCAACTCAAACGGCCTGTCTGCGCCTTCATGGAAACCTTCTACGCCGGTGATGTTCAAACCCGCACGGAAACACCGGTTGAAGGACTTGGCGCAAGACCGGACATCGGCGTGATCCGTCAAAATCTCCTCTGCGGTCATATTGAATTAAAAGCCCCCGGTAAAGGTGCGAATACCAGCCGGTATGCCGGTACGGACAAGGAACAGTGGAAAAAGTTCCAGGCGCTCCCCAACCTTGTTTATACGGACGGTTCGGAATGGGCGCTCTATCGAAGCGGGGCGCGAGTTGGCTCTATTGTACGGTTCTCGGGAGATGTATTCACCGATGGACAGAAGGCGGTATCCGAAGACGATTTCTCCCGCCTGTTTCCGCTGCTCCTGGATTTTCTGGAATGGCAACCGACTGTTCCCGATCGTCCCCGCGCTCTGGCCGAAATGCTAGCGCCCCTGTGCCGGCTGCTCCGTGAAGATGTCGAAGCCGCGGTATCCCTGAAATCATCCAATATCCGCCATCTGTATCACGACTGGCAACGGCTGCTTTTCCCGGAAGCCGATATCCACCGTTTTGCTGATGCCTACGCCCAAACCCTCACCTATGCCTTGCTGCTCGCCCGGCTCTCCGGCGCGGAGACCATCCATCCGGAAGAA
>CAYRTQ010000042.1:0-18984 GCA_964426865.1 uncultured bacterium | reverse complement strand
CCCGCCAGCGAACCCGCGGTGTTGAACGCGTAGATGACCCCCACCCGCCGTGAAAGCCCCCGCACCTCGCGGGCGTACAATCCCACCCCGACCGGAAGGGAAAGCCCCATCAGGAACGAGGGGATGAATCCGAGAAACAGGAGGAGCGCCCCGGTCAGCACGGAAACCCGTATCCAGGTGCGGTAGAAGGCGAAAGAACTGAACGCGAACTCAGTGGTCAGGGGGAATATCACGAATCCAAGCAGGATGGCGATCCCCAACCCGGCGAGAATGAGCCCGAGCGTGCGCTCATTACGAATCCGCGGCGGAACCACCGCCGGAAGCAGAAGGCCTCCCAGACCGAGCCCGAACAGCACGGTGGTGATGACAATCGTATAGAGATAGATGGTGTTGTTGAGCGCGAGCAGCATCATGCGCATCCACACCATCTCCAGGGCGAGGCCGACGAACCCGGTGATGGTGAGCGTGGTGATAAAACGCCATCCCCGGTCGGAGAGAGCGGGCTGCGCATTGCGCTCCTTCGGGGAGGACGGGTCGGGAGTGGAATTGAATTTCCCGCTCACCAGAAGCGCGACCGTGCCGAGTGTAAGGTTGATCAGAACCGCGACCATGTTCGACCAGGTCACCCCCAGATACCGGATGAGAAAGAACCCCACGAGGAAGGCTCCGGTCATGGCGCCGAGGGTATTGAACGCATAGAGGTATCCCGTATTGCGGGTGATGTTCTTTTTTTCACCGGTAATCCCACGAAGAAGCACGGGAAGGGTGCCGCCCATGATCATCGTGGGGATAATCAGGATGGCAAAGGAGAGAACGAGACGCAGTATGACCCCGGAGAGGGAATGGGAATCCGCCCCCGCGGGAAAGGAATACACCAGGCTGGAGAGGTGCTTGATCCCGAAAAAAACCACCGCTCCGCACACTCCGAGGAGCAGTTCCAGATACCCGTAAAGACGGACGCGATTTCCGGCGCGCTCGGCGTAGGACCCGAAGATACGGCTCCCCAACGCCAACCCCGCCATGAACGCGGAAACCACCACCGACATGGAGATAACCGTCCCGCCAAATACCAATCCGAAAAGCCGTATCCAGATGATCTGATACGCCAACGCGGAAACGCCGGAGAGGAAGAAAGCTGTAAATAATACAGCCATGGGGACTCTTTCGATTGGAGAGTTGTTCCGATCACGAGTGGTGGTAAGGTATCACGATATTTCCGTTAATGCAACTGATTTTCTCCGGCATATTCGCATTCTTCCGGACTCTCCACATCGGCATATACACATGTAATTAACCATGCAATCATCCATTCCGCAATATTCAGGCGGCTCGGGTGGTCATGGGCTACGACGCCAATCCGAAATGGTGACGCTATGGTCTGGTTTTCGGGGGAGCGTCCGGCGCGAGGGGTTCGATATTCCCTTCCCGCAGGCAGAGCACGAGCGGATTACGAGCGGCCTCTTCCGGAGGAAGGACGGGAGCGTCGATGATCTCCAGGGTGAGGTCCATTCTCCCGTTTGTTTTACGAATATGGGTGTAGCTGAATTTCAGCACCGAGAAGCCGGGAAGCAGGTAGATCGAATACTCGGAGTGAGGTTCCAGGGGATTCAGCAGGATCACCCGGCCATTGGGGGGAGCGGTGCGGATATGCTTCGACAGGTGTTCCATGAGATAAGCGGCCCGTTCTCCATTGGACTGCATGAGCGCCGCCTTGTCATGAACCGCGCCGATATTCGCGACGAAAAACCCTGCGAGAAAGAGCGACGCCATTCCACGCGCCCACCACGGGCGCAGGGCGTTCCAGGCGCTCCCGGCCCCGATGCCCGCCAGCATGGAAAGCGCGGGCATCATGTTGTACAGGTAGAGTTCGCTGACATGATTCATGAGGATAACCGGGAAAGAGCATACGCCGGCCAGAAGAAAAAGGAAGAACGCGAGAGATTTCCGTTCGGTCCGATGGAGACCGTACAGGACAATTGCCGCGAACAGGGCGGATGCCAGAGCCACTCCGAACAGGATGGGAAGATCGCGATGGACAACCGCTGAGAAAAGCCGGGGCGCGGAGAAAGGAACAATTGCGTCGAAAGCGAGCATCGCCGCATTCTTCAGGATGTTCAAACCCAGATGGAAGTCGTATCTCCCCTCGCCCATCGCGGGCTGCTGGATTACAACGAGGGAACGTATCACGAAGTACGCCGCGGTAACAAGCGCATAGGGCGCGAAACGCGCGACACCGGCCTTCAGCGCATCCGTCGCGGTCTTGCGCTCCCGCCAGCCCGTGATCGCGAGGATGAAACCGGTTGCGAGCAAAAAGGAAACACTGGTTTCCTTGGAAAACAGGGAGATGGAAAACGCGGCGAGCCCGGCCCAGGAATAAAGCGCTCTTCGTCTTTCTTCCGTGGGGCGCGATACCTCACGATTCCCGGGAGCCAGGGAAAGATACAGCCACCAAAGCCCCAGATATCCCCACAATGTTCCGCAGACCTGGGAAAAGGTGTCGTTGCTCAGAACCGCGTGGACCCCGGCCTGCGAGGACGCCATGAACAGCCAGGCCAGAACAGCCTCCGCCAGGGAGAACCCGGACCTCCGCAGGAAAAGGAACACTCCCCAGGCAACCAGAGCGTGCAAGAACACCACCGTGACATGCACCGGAACCGTGTTCAGCAGGGCGTATTTCTGGATTGTGCCGAGAACCATCGCCTCGATCGGGCGATACGCATACTGATTTACCGGACCGGGGTGGGAAAAATAGTAAAAGGGGTCCGGGGGCGGGGGAAGGAACAGAAACTCGAAATCATCGCTGTAATACGGGATTCCCAGTCCTGCGGAATAGATGAAAAAAACCGCCGCGCCCAGCCCGAGAAACCACCACAATCTTTTCATGCCCGTTCTCCAGAAGGCTTACTGCATCAGACATCGAGCGCTGGAGTCGCGGTTTCGCGGACGTCATTTTCACCGGAAATGCGTTTGTCGATGAGGGGAAGCGCGTATATCAGTCCGATGGTGATCCAGAACATATTGTTGGCGATATCGGTGGCGAACGAGAAGTTCACGATAAAACCGAGGAACAGGGCTACCAGCCCGATTTCCGTACATCTGAGCAAATCGTTCTTCATCACCCGGATGCTCCGCATCCCGCTGAAAAACAGGGTGACAAAGAGCCATGTGGCAATGACCAGTCCCACCAGTCCGAACTCCGCCAGAATTTCGGTCTGGATGGTATGCGCCTCCACCACGTTCGAGAGAATATGCGGCATGGATGAATCCAGATAATCCGGGCAATAAAACGGGAACGCGCGCAAACCCACCCCAAATATGGGGTGATCCATCCACATCCAGATGCTGGTCTTTATCAGCGCCATCCGGGCGCTGGAGGATGCATCCCCGCTCCCGCCGAAAATCGTTCCGACCCGCTCGAAAACCGCCGCCCACAAGTGGGGGAATCGTACCGAGACCGCGAATATGCAGACCGCTAGGAGAATCACGAAATAACCGAAATAGGACCACCGCCGGTGCAGCGCCACGATAAGGGCGATGGCCACAAAAGTCGAAACCCATCCTCCCCGGGAGAACGAGGCGAGAAGCGCCACATTGATGACCGCCATGATCGCGAACATCGTCCATTTCACGACCGGAAACCGGTTTTTCACGAACAGGAGCGCAAACGACATCACGGAACCGACCATGAGGAAACACGCCATGCCGTTCGGATTCATGAACGTCCCCGAGGACCGGTACACCGGCATGCCCAGTTCGGTGGCGACCTTGATCACCACCGGGGCGTAAAAACTTCCCTCACCGAACAACTGGTACAGGGTCAGAATCGATACCCCCAGCGGAACAATGACCATCATGCCGGTAATCGTCACCGTTTTCCATACATTGTCCACGTCCATCACAATCATGAGCACGATCCCGCTGAGCGCCACGATCCGCCCAAAAGCGAAAAGGGCGTCGGTGATGTTGGGGGTATGGACGAGGGATACGATGTACATCGTGAGGAAAACCAGCAGCGGGGGCCAGATATCAAGCGAGGGAACGGTTTCCTTCCGCTGGAGAAACGCATGGATAACCGAACTGATGAGCGTTACCACCAGGGCGACATGGAAATAGCTCAGCTTGTAATACATGGCGGCCGAATTGCTGACAATGGTCCCAAGAAAATCCAGACCCGTGACAATGACCATGATCACCAGTCCAACGGTCGGCTCCAGCGGGATGAGCGCAATGAATACCGGCGTCAGCAACAGCCCGGCAACCAGAATCTGGGTCTCGACCCGGCAGAACAGCAGCATCGCCATCAGCCCAATTTCCAGCGCGGCCATCGCCCAGAATATTTTCCGGACATTGAAATACTGCCGGTCCGTACCCTGTATAAGCGTCAAATCCATATTTGAAAAAATCCGATCCCTGTTGTCACAAACATTTCACACGCTCCCGCCATAGCGGAAACCACACCACCCGAAGGAATTGTCCGCGCTCTCCCCGGGATGGGCGCGAAACGGTGGAAACAGCGTCACTTTTCCTCGCGCACCGATCTGAACCCGATATCCTGGGTCATGCGATCAATGGAGACATTCGCCTTGTCACCCACCCGTGAGGCCCGGAAGCACCCATAGGCGGATCCGCCGCGACAAATCTTGTTGTATCCCTTGACCGGCCCGGTTGGATCGACCAGGGTGGAATCAGCCCATCCCTGATGATAGAACTCCATCCAGTCCCACACGTATTCGTATACGTTCCCGCTCATGTCGCTCACCCCGTCATGGGAATCGCCCTGAGGGGAAAACCAGCCGCAGGGACTGAGTTCGTCCTCATACCCGTCGGGATTGAGCTGGGTGTTGGCGGGATGGTAATCGCCGGGTTCGGGACCGAAAGCGTATTCGCGACGGTCGGTCCAGGCGGCGGCGAGTTCCCACTCCGCATCGGAGGGAAGCCGGTAACCCTTCCGGTCGAAATCGCAGGTCCAGTTCTGAAGATCGATGGTCTGCGGGTAGCCTTCCATGAGATTACGCTCATGGCAAAAGAACATGGCGCCGTACCAGCTCACATAGGTCATGGGATAAAAGCCGCGTCCCTGTTTGGGGGCGAACGCGCCGTTCTTGAATTCCAGGCAGAGATTGGTCCGGGACTCGGGGCTGTCGAGCCGGAAGAGCGGCTTGACCGTACCCTCGGTGTTCTTTACGGTAAGGGAATCCATGTTCAGCGCGCCACGGCTCAGCGCATGGTTCATGACCCGGCTGAAGAGTTCGGCGGAAACCTCATACTTGTCTATATAATAGTCGTGGGTTATGGTGACCTTGTGGAGGGGCTTGGTATAATGATACCACTCCGAGCCGCGGGTATAGGTGTTGCGGGATATGAGCTGCATCTTGTCGACAATGCGGTTGATGGTGAACACATTCCCGTCGGAATCGGAGAGCGTCATGGGACCGACCGTGAGCGGGTCGGCGTCGGGATGGCTGACCGTTACCGTGTAAAGCCGTTCCTCGCTGCCCTTGTAGGCGGCGACGGGAACGGTTCTGCCGGAAATCCAGGACCCGGCGGCGGAATCGACCATGAGCATCTTGGAGGTGGCCACCTTGTTTCCGGCGGCGAGCCGATAGAGGTAGACCCCGGCGGAACAGTTCCGTCCCTCATCGCTGTGACCATCCCAGAACAGGGTGTAGAATCCGGGTTCGCGATACCCCTCGCTGACCGTGCGGACTTTCTGCCCGATGGCGTTATAGATGGAGAGGACCACCTCGGAGGGCTGGTCGACGCTGTAGGAAATACGGGTTCCGGGGTTGAAGGGGTTGGGGAAATTGCCATACAGCTTGAACGGGATCGGCGCTTTCTCTTTCCCGACCCCGGTGACCTGGAAGGAGAACGTCCCGGTGGTGTCGGTCACCACGCTCATGCCCTTGCCGGGTTCGGAGAGGTGTTCCAGGGTCACCCGCGCATTGGCCGCGGGACGACCGATATCATTGAGCACCGTACCGGAAAAGTTCAAAGCCAGCCCAACGGAAGCAGCGGTAATCACTCCAAAAGCAGTAAGACCCAGTGAAATCAATCCTTTTATCATATTCTCACCTGTCCATGAATGGGAATCAAACCATGCCGCCGTAATTGTTGCCGCGGCCAGAGCCGCGTACAACGGGAATTCCGCACCTGTACCGCACTATGATACCATATCCCCTGAAGAAAAACAACTCCGTTTCACCCGCGTCTTCAATTACCATCCGGCGCCCATCCCGCATGAGGGACGGCCATCCCGTTTTCCTTCCGCCGTGCATGATCCGCCCCGGATCGACAGTCCGTCCATGCCGCGCACCCGGCCCTCAGGCTTGGGGATAGTCGCAGAAGAGTTTCCCCCACGGGCTTTCGCGCAGCCATCGCTCCACCACGGGGCGTCCTTTCATCGGATACCAGAAACGGTCGTGGTAATACTCGCTCGCGAAAATGAACATGTTCACCAACGGGGTATGGAAGAGCAGCTTCTGGAAGATGCGGAGCGGGGAACGCCACAGAAGCATCCCGGCGCCGGTGCCGAAATTGACCCCCACCCGGAAATTCCAGCGTTCATTCGCCACCGCGGGCATCCCGGCGATTTCGATATGACGGGGATCGCCCTGCCCCAGTCCCTGTTCCGTGGCTCGCGCGATATACCGTATCTGCATGGGATCGAATCCCATCATCATGGCCGCGACCGCATCCACCGCCACCTGGTCGGAGGAGGCGAGGATGACATCCTTGCGGTACGGGATGAGCGTCCGGGGTCCCGGTCCGCTTCCGGCGGTGGTTCCGTCCATGGTGCAGAAAAGTCCGGTATGGATTTCCTTCTGAATGGCCAGGAGATCCACGAGCGTATCGTGAATCCAAGTGTGCGTGTAATGACGGTTGGTGCTCAGCAAGCCGCCAAACGCGTTCTTCATGGCCCCGGTGGTCACCGTGTAGGAATGCGTCTTGACCGTGGGGAGATGCACGATGTTCTTCCCGATGAAATAATCCGGGATATGGACGCCCTCGGGGAAGATACGGTCGAGCACCAGCATGGGGCGTTTCGGGGTGTATCGCGTCCACCGCATGTCCTCGGGCTTGAAATTGTATTTCACCGGAATGTCATGTTTCCGGAGCACCGGCCCAAACCGGTTGAACCGGTCCCCCAGATCGGCGATGGTGACCACGGTTTTATTGTGTACGCTCACCAGATCCCCGAATCCCGCGTCCTTCAGGGCGAGAATGGTTCCCTCGAGCTGCCAGGGGGTGGTGTTCGCCCCCGGGAAGAGAAGATGCCAACTGATATTGTCCTTGAGGATGGTGGTGGCGGTGGAGTCGAGCGCTTCACGCATGCCGGCCAGTTCGCAAAGCCGGCGGTAATCATCCAGTACAGTCTCCGGAGTGGTCCGGAGGACAGCGACTTTTGCTGCATTCATGCCGCTTTTTTTCCACAATGAGGGGTGAACAGTCTAGAGCGTTCCGCTACTCAGCTTATACTCCCGAACTGAGGGAAGATTCCCTTTTTTTTCGGAAACCCGCCCTTTTCGGAACGCAATGTCCTTCCGGACGTTTATCCGGTTCCCGCGCCGGAAACGGCGAACAGAAGAGAACCGTATTCATCAATCGGGTATCATACACCGCCCGGGTCCAATAAACAAGTGTAAAATCACATTTCTCCGCCTCCCGCGCTTTCGTATATTACACTTTTACCCCTCACCGCCGCAATCCCGTTTCGATACCATCCGGAGCATTCATGCTGAAACGTATTTTTCGCTATACATTCGGAAGCATCTTTCTCGTTCTCGGGGTGGCGGGCCTGTTCCTGCCCATTCTCCAGGGAATCCTTTTCATCATCGT
The DNA here is from genome assembly GCA_964426865.1 of uncultured bacterium. GTDB lineage: Bacteria > Latescibacterota > Latescibacteria > Latescibacterales > Latescibacteraceae > JAWLHT01. The sequence continues at coordinate 11,148 of CAYRTQ010000042.1, read as the reverse complement.
CGGGCTGCTCATCCTCGCGCCGGAAAACAGACATATCCAGCGCCTCCTGGACAAGCTGCGGGAGCGGTACCCCGCGGTTTTCGAGGCCGCAGAGCGCACGAAAGAGAAGTTCATCGGTAAATTCCACAAGAAGCCCGCTCCTCCGGAAGATGCATCCTGATACAGGCGTTCAGACAATCAGTCGGCTTGCAGAACGAGCGCCCTTTCTTGAACCAAACCCGGTATTAGTGACCAATTCCTGATATAAAGGAGAACCGCATGCTCGACAGGAACAATTCGCTGCTCATTGTCACCGACATCCAGGGGAGACTGGCCAGCCTGATGGACGGGCGTGAATCGCTTTTCCACAATGCCGGCGTCCTCATCGATGGGATAAAGATCCTCGGGATTCCCATTCTCTGGATCGAGCAGTATCCCCAGGGACTCGGCGCCACCATTCCGGAAATCGCCTCACATCTGGAGGGCCTCTCTCCCCTGCCGAAGCGGACCTTCTCTTCTCTTCGGGAACCCGCCATCCGCGACGCCTTCGAGCGGTTCAACCGCCGCCAGGTCATTCTCACCGGTATCGAGACCCATATCTGCATCTACCAGACTTCCCTGGACCTTCTTTCCATGGGAGTCGAAGTGCATGTTCCCGAGGACGCGGTATCCTCACGCACCACCGAAAACCGGCGTATCGGCCTCCACCGTATCGACCGCGCAGGGGGAAATCTCACCAGCGTGGAAACCGTACTTTTCGAGCTGCTCGAAACATCATGGGGAGAGGATTTTAAAAAAATCGTACCACTGGTGAAATAATGAATCGATTCCGTTCCGCGGGAAAGCGAACGGCAACCGGACGGCAGGCCGCCGGAGTTCTCTTCCGGCGGTTTCCATTATTTTTAAGAACAAAATCCATCCTGTTTCTACCTGAATCGGCTTGACAACAGTTTCCAATAATATATATTCTCTATTCGTGCAATTTTTATCAGCGATTTCCCCAAGTAAAGCGAACAGAAGGAGCAGATATGAAACGTCTCTCCCCCGGTTTTTTCTTCCTCTTCCTGCTGCTTTTCCCCACGCTCTCCCCGGCGGTTACCATCACCGGAAATGTCGCCCTCAAGGGCCAGATCACCTGTACCGGAGTCACGGTGCTTTTCCAGCGCATCGCCCCCAGCGCCCTCCGCGACAGTACGGTCGCCGACGGGAGCGGGAATTATTCGATAAACCTGCAATCGGGAATCTATACAGTCGCCTTCTCCAAAAGCGGCTACTTTGGCCAATCCCTCTCCGAACTCAGCCTCTACTCCAGCCGGGAACTCCCCGATGTCACCCTCATCCCCTCCTCCACCCGTCTCCTCGTTCCCGGAGATTTTTCCACCATCCAGTCCGCCATCGACGCCGCCCGCGCCGCGGACACCGTGCTGGTGAGTCCGGGAACATACCTGGAGAACATCAATTTCAAGGGGAAGAATATCACGGTGGGATCGCTGTTCGTCATCACGGGAGACAACGCCCATGTATCGAACACGATCATCGACGGGAATAAAATGGGAAGGGTAGCCACTTTCAGCGGCGGAGAGGATTCCACCGCCGTGCTGTGCGGGCTGACTCTCGCGAACGGGGACGCGACCCAAAACCAGAACACATTCAACGGGGGAGGCGTGTATTGCCCCCGCACCGCGCATCCGACACTGAAACGGTTGCTCATTACGGGGAATACCGCCGCGTACGGAGGGGGGGTATACACCGAGGGAAGCGCGAAACTCCTCGACTCCATCCTGGAAAAAAACTACGCGCACGGCGGAAGCGGCATTTACATCAGTTACGCCGATGCCCGGGTCGTCAATACCGTCATCCGCGGCAACACCTCGGACGGCGTCACCGTGCAGGTGTACGGCCAGAAGCCCCTGTTCCGGAATACGTCGATCCATGGCAACGCTGTGGCGGCCCCCCTGGACGCCCGATACCATATCGCCGTGCAATGCAGTTATTCGGATGCGGTTTTCTCCAATTGCATCGTATCGGACAACCAGGGCAAGGGATTCAGCAACGACAACGGGGGGAATCCCTCCATAACATACTGCGCCGTGTGGAACCATGCCAATGGCAACTTCTTCCAGTGCAGCGCATATACCGGCAAAAACGTCACGGTCAACGCCAACGGCGATTCATGCGACGCTTTCACCAACATTCAGGCCGATCCCCGGTTCGTCGATCCCGTCCACGGCGATTTCAGTCTTCGGGAAACCAGCCCCTGCATCGGCGCGGGAGATACGGAAAGCGCCCCGTCCACCGATATTCTCGGAGCGACCCGCGGAACCCCCCCGGATATGGGAGCGTATGAGAACCAGCGCGATGTCCCGCTCCCCCGCTATATCAGCATCACCTCGCCCCGCGGGGGCGAGGAACTGGTCCGTGGAACCCGTCACACCATCACCTGGACCAGTTCCGAAGAGGGTTCGGCCAAAATCGAATACACCACCGGCAACGGCGCGGGATGGGAAACGATATCCCCCGAGGTGGAAACCGCTTCCGGATCGTTCGAATGGAATGTGCCCGACACGGTATCGAGAAACTGTCAAATCCGTATCACCACCGCCGCCACGCCGGCTGTAACCGCCCAAAGCGAGCGCGCCTTCTCCATCATCATCCCCGGGGTGACGCTCACCGCGCCCAAGGGCGGAGAACAGTGGCTTTCCGGGCGGATAACCCCCATTACCTGGGAATCGGGCGGCGTTTCGACCGTGAGGCTGGAATTCTCGAAGGATAACGGGGCCTCCTGGGATATCGTCGCCGCAAGCGTGGAAGCCGCCGACAGCGCATATGCCTGGACCATCCCCGACACCCCCTCTTCGCAATGTCTGGTGCGGATCACCGACACCGACGACGCCACGCACACGGATGTGAGCGGCGCCGTTTTCTCCATTCTCCCCGCGCCGTTCCTGCGGCTGACCACCCCCAACGGCGGAGAGAGCTGGCGCGCCGGGTCGTCCGGGAACATCGCGTGGGAATCCTCCGGCGTTCAGCGGATCAAGGTGGAATACACCCTGAACGGCGGCACGGACTGGACGATGCTGGAAGCCGGGGCGACAGCCGATTCGGGAAAGCTGGCCTGGACGCTGCCGGATATCGTATCGACCGCCTGCATGGTGCGCATCAGCGATGCGGATTACCCCGCGCTGGCGGATACCAGCGCCTCACCGTTCTCGATTCTCCAGCACAACGCGACCGCCGGATTCACGGTGGATTCCGATCTCGCCCGGGCAAAGCATCAGGGACCGGACAGGGTCGTGGACATGGGGGGAGGAATCAGCGTGGGATTCGCGCTCTATGCGAAGGAATGGGATTCCGCCGCCGGTTTCTCTCTCACCCTTTCCTGGGACCCGGAAAGGGTTTCATTCCGTAATACGCTCTCCTCTCCGAATATCGCGGATGAGCCGATGACCATAAACGGCACAACCGTTACGCCCGCGCTGGAGGAAAATATTCTCGGCGGCTCGATCCTCACCGCCGGAGAAGAGAAATCACCCGGCGTCTATACCCGATCCTTCGCCGCCATCGGCGAGGTCGGTTCCATCGAGCCGGACGGGTTGATCTTCTTCGCGGTGTTCAAGACCGCCGCTTCTTTTACGGTGGACGACACCCTCTCCATACGATGCACGGTGAAACTGGCGGATAGAGAGGGAATGGAGTCGGATCTGGGCGTGAGATTCTTCCGTATCATGCCCGCCATCAAACCCCCCCCGGGCCTGATCGTTTCGGATGCGCCCGGAGACCAGGGCCACAGCCTGGCGCTCTCCTGGACGCCATCCCCTTCCGAACAGAACGGGATGGTGTCATACTACCGCATATACCGCTCGCTCACCAGTACGCTCTCCGATTCGGTGCGGGCCATCAACACATTCGACGATATCCGGGATATCACCGCCTGGGAGCGTCATGCCGCCGTGCTGGTTGATTCGGTGATCGTGGGGACGCGCGGATATATCGACACCGCGGTTGGGCTGTCCGGCGTTCCCTACTACTACTGGATTCAGGCGGTGGGCATGGGGGGAGAAAGCGCCAAGGTCGCCGCGGGCGTTCCGACCATTGTCGAGGACCGGAACGCGCTTCCCTCCGCCGTACGGCTCTGGGAGGCCCGCCCCAACCCGTTCAACCCCTCCACCGTCATCGGGTATTCCCTGCCCCGCGACACGCGGGCGCTCCTGCGGGTGTACAACGTTACCGGGCAGAAGGTGGCCACGCTTGTAGAGGGAACGGTTTCCGCCGGTGATCACTCCGTGGTTTGGGACGCACGGGGGATGCCGAGCGGGGTGTACTTCTATACCCTGACCGCGGAGGGTGGATTCTCGGAAACAAAAAAGGCGCTCCTGCTCAAGTAAACGAGCGTTTCACGCCGGGGAAAAAGAATATATTCAGCAAAGGGTACCTGTCTCCCATTCGCCGGTTTCTCTGTTCGTCTCGGTGCAAGAAGGCGAAAGCGTATGGGTTCGGCGTGGGCAAAACCTGTCTGACCGGTGATGCGCGTGATGGAAATGATGAACGGCTGATAAAGGATGCGTTCATCGTCTTTTCATCATTCCAATCATTCGAATCACCGGTTCAGACAATCATTCCGCTTTCTCCCCGCTTGCGAGATACGTTTTTTGTCTTCGCCTTTCCCCCGCACCGGAAATCTTCCGTGAAGGGAAGCCCCGGGGACGCCGTGCGGAAGTGAAAAAGGTCGCGGAAATGCATGCCGCTGAACGACAGGGTGATGAACCCGAGGATCATGACGGGGACGACCTCGACAACATGATATACCACGGAGAGACTCACCGCCGCCTCGGTATTCACGCTGAGCAGGGTCAGCCCGGCGATGGCGGCGAGTTCGAATCCCCCCACGTTGGCGGGGGTGCTCACCACGGCGATGCCGATATTGATGAGCACGAGAATCAGCGCGGCCTCCACCATCCCGAGATCGAGATGGTAGGCTTGGATCATGCACCAGATCATGAACGCCTTCATCCCCCAGAGGAAGAGGGTGATGACCGAGGCATGGAAGAGAATTCCGGCGTTGCGGAGCGCCGACAGCCCGTCCATGAATCGCAGGAAGATCGAGGAGACTTTCGATCCGAGCTTTTCCCGGAGGAAACAGGTCAGGCGGCGTCTCTGGATCAGCGCGGCAACAAGAAAGACCAGGGCGATCAGGGGAATGGAAAGGTACACATAGGGGTGCTTCAGGGACAGGGGAAAGGGATAGAGGAAAAAGACGGCGACGGCGATGAGGAAAAAATACAGCGTATTCAGAATATAATCGAGCATCACCGAGGAGAGGGAACTCGCCATGCTGATATCTTCCTTCCGCGCCAGAAAATAGGCCCTCATGCCGTCGCCAATGCGCAAGGGCATGAGGGTATTCCCCAGTATTCCTACCAGTATGGCGGAAAGGACGCTGTTCACGGAGGCGCTTTTCTTCACACGGGAAAGGATCAGCTTCCATCGGACCGCCTCGATCCAGGTCTCCACCAGGTTGAGGACAGCGGCGAGGAGCACCCATCTCCAGCTCACCCCCCGCGTATATTCCCACACCTTCCCGGGATTCATCCGGAGAAAAACGGCAACCAGCAGCGCCGCGAGCACTCCGATGCCGATCCATCTGCCTTTGGATGAGCGGGTCATGCGTTCGAACCTCCCCGTATCATTTCGGAAAGGGTAAGAAATCGCAATCCCCTCCGGTGGCTTTCCTCGATAATTTTTGGAAGGGCCTCGACCAACTGGCTGGAATCCGGATTCGGTTCCACCCCGCGTCCGTCATGAACCAGCAGGATGCATCCATTCCGCAGTCCTTTGAGGGTGCGGCGAACGATGGCCTCCGCCCCCGGATGATCGGTATCCCAGACCCCGAGCGTCCACGCCGCCGGTATGCAGCCCTCCCCCCGGGCGACCGTATTCACGAATGGATTGCGCCAGCCGTGGGGCGCGCGGAACAGCCGGGGAGAGATTCCGGTGAATTCGCGGATGAGCGCGGAGGTCCAGCGTATCTGATCGCGGATATATCCGGGGGATTTCAGGGGCAGGACCTCGTGGTTCCAGGTGTGATTCCCGATCTCATGGCCCTCCGCCGCCACTCTCCGGACCGTTCCCGGATAGCGTGCGGCATTTTGTCCGAGGAAGAAAAATGTTGCTCTCACCTTTTGACGCTTGAGAATGTCCAGAATCCGCGAGGTATAGGGTTCATTGGGGCCGTCATCGAATGTCAACGCCACCGCCGGAGGGTCGCAGGGCTTCTTCCAGAGAACCTTGCCGAAAACGGGCGCCCTCCGTTCAAAAACCCCGAAGAGCAGAGCCGCTTCCCCGATCAGGAAAACCGGAAGGAACAGTTTCCGGGGGTTCAGTGAAAACAAACGTTTCAGCATGGAAACCAACATTCCCGCCAACGCCCCGGCAATCACGGTCAACACGGCCGCAACCCTCAGAATCAGCATATATCGATCACCTCCCGGTAATAATCGACAATTTGATCGACCACCGTGTCCCAGGAATAGCGGAGCGCCTTGGCACGGCCTCGCTCGCCCATTTCCGCCCGCAAGCTGTCGTTGCGAAGCAGGCGGAGCACCGAATCCGCGAACGAGTCATGATTCCCCGGCGGGACAAGAAGACTCTCGCTGCCGTCGAGCACCTCCCGATATCCCGCGTTCTCCGTAGCGACAATGGGCTTGCCCGTCGCCATGGCTTCGAGCAGGGTGACTCCGAAGGACGCCTTCGATATGGGTGAGCAGAAGATATCGCAACTCGCGTAATATCGCGGACGCTGCTCCCAGACCCTGCCCTCGAAGCAAACATCGTCCTTTATTTCGGGGGGGATGAGATGGCGGTAGTAATTACGGAACGGCCCGTCGCCCACGATGATGAGCCGGACGCCGGGATACCCCTCCCGTATACGTATGAACGACTTCAGCATGAGCGATAACCCGTTACGCGGATCGAACCGGCCCATGAACAGGAGGTTTTTCTTCCCGTCCATGAATTTCTCCAGGGGAGGAACATTCGGGTGGAAAACATCCACATCCACACCGTTGGGAATGATACGGGGATCCAGGGTGAAATACCTGCGCATGGCGTCGATGCAGGACCGGGAGACCGCGATCTGTCCATCGAGCTTGTCGATGGCAAGATGCTGGACTTGATTGCGGAGCATGGAATAAATCAGGCTGCTGTCGAAATAGGTGTGATAGGTGCCGAAACAGGTGCAGTCGGCTTCCATGAGGGTGAATACCGGCAGGGTAAAAACTGTTGGGGAATGCAGATGGAGGAGATCGAACTTCTCTTCACGGAGCACCGCCCGTATCCGTTCCCGCAGGTTGCGTCCGAGGGTTATTCGTCCCACCGAGCCATTGATATAGATTGGAACGCTCTGTCCCACACGGATGATGTTCGCGGCGGCGGTACCGGCGATCGCTTCCGGTATCCGGTTCCCGTCGCTGTGAGAGGTGATAACCTTGACGATACAGCCCTTTTTCGCCAGCCGATTCGATACATTGAGCACATGCTCGGTCATCCCGCCCAAAAGAGGAAAATAGTATTCCGAAACCATTCCAATTTTCAGAGGCATAATCGTTCTCCAGTTTTCAGAGAGAACACAATCGCTGTTTCCCGCGGGCAAACCACTCTGTCGGAGCCGTGATTCGCAGTATGAACGTGCTGACCTCATTGACTACACACCGGTCCCGGATCGAAGAAATCCCATGAATCGCGGTGGAGCAGCCGGTTGACCAACTCGACATTACCGCACCCGGGGACGGCGAGGCTGTACGTTCCACAGAGCGGCGGCATATTTTCATATATCTACAATATAGTTTATATTTGATATTTTCCCCAAAGAAATACCTCTCCCTCAAATTTCCTGCCGGGCGCACCAAGACAAAAAAAACCCCGGCGGTAACCGGGGCCTTTCTGGATCACAAACTGTATGTTCCGTTCTATCCCATGCTCAGCATGTCTTTGATCTTCATGAGCCGTGCACGGTCGGAGCGGTCGTTTTCATCGAGCTTGCTCGAAATGGACTTGATGGTCACGGTAAGACTGGGAATGAGAACATATTCGAGCGCGTTCACCCGGCGTCGGGTTTTCTCGATCTCCTCGGCCATGCGGAGCACCGCATCCTCGAGAGCGGCGAGATTGAGAAGCACGGGGAATATTTCCCGCAGTGATTCGCTGGCCCGGTCGAAATCGGTGTTGGTCGATACCGTGCTGTACGAACTGCGGATGTCGAAACCCTTCAGCGTCAACTCCGGTACCGGGATGCTCATGACATTCTTCATGTTCATCTGAATGTCGATGTGCGTCTCGAATTCGTCGAGCGCCGCGGTGACCGCTTTTTCGCCGGAAGTCGCGCTGGCCAGGATGAACAGACGAAGCGTCCCGGGAAGCTCGGTATCCACCCGGTTACGGAGCTGTCCATACTCCTCGACCAGCGGCATGAACACCTGGATGAGCCCCTCCAGCTTGTCCTTCAGGAGCTTATGGCCCCGCCGCGCCATGACCAGACGCTTCCGAAGCTTGAGGAGGGCCATGCGGGTCGGATTGGTGCGTATCTGCATGAAGATTTCTCTCTCGCGTTAAATGCAAAACGTGCGGGGCCCCAAACGCGGGGCGTCGCCGGGAGCAGCGGCGATGCTCCTCCCGGCGTTACCGAAACGGAAAACGGACTTACGCGCCCAATCAGCACGCGGCGCCGAGCCCGGTCGAAGCCGGCTTGTAGTACTTCTCGACGTACTCCGGGCGGATGCGCTTGAGTTCGCCCTTGGGGAGGACCCCCAGGAGCCGCCACCCCAGATCGAGCGCCTCTTCGATGGTACGGTTCTCGTTCTCGCCCTGGGTGATGAACTCGCCCTCAAACCGCTTGGCGAATTCCACGTAGGTGAGATCGATGGGAGTGAGCGCGGATTCACCGAGCACCACCGCCAGTTCCTGGGCGTTCTTTCCGCGGGCGTAAGCGGCGTAGAGCTGGTTCATGACGCCCGCATGGTCCTCGCGTGTCTTGCCCTTGCCGATACCCTTGTCTTTCAGACGGGAGAGCGAGGGAAGCACGTCCACCGGCGGATAGATACCCTCGGTGTGCAGCGGACGGCTGATGATGATCTGCCCTTCGGTGATGTACCCGCTGAGGTCCGGAACGGGATGGGTCTTGTCATCCTCGGGCATGGTCAGAATCGGAATCTGGGTGATGGACCCGTTTTTCCCCTTGAGACGTCCCGCGCGCTCATAGAGCGTGGAAAGGTCGGTATAGAGGTATCCCGGGTATCCCCGACGGCTCGGAACTTCCTTGCGCGCCGCGGAAATTTCACGGAGCGCCTCGCAGTAGTTCGTCATGTCGGTCATGATGACCAGAACATGCATTTCCAGCTCGAACGCCAGATATTCCGCCGTGGTGAGCGCCATACGCGGCACGGAGATTCGCTCGATGGGCGGATCGTCCGCCAGGTTGATGAAGAGTACCGAGCGTTCCAGCGCTCCGGTCCGTTCGAAATCCTGGATGAAGAAGTTGGATTCCTCGAAGGTGATGCCCATGGCGCAGAACACCACGCCAAACCGATCGCCGGACTTGCGCACCGCGGCCTGACGGGCGATCTGGGCGGCCATCCGGTTGTGCGGAAGACCCGTTCCCGAGAAAATGGGGAGCTTCTGCCCGCGCACCAGAGGGTTCAGCACGTCGATGGTGGAAATACCGGTCTGGATGAACTCGTTCGGGAAGTCGCGCGCGAAGGGGTTCATGGGAACGCCGTTCACGTTCATGTACTTCTCGGGGATGATCTGCGGACCGCCGTCGATCGGCCTTCCGAAACCATCGAACACGCGCCCGACCATGTCGGGGGAAAGACCGACTTCAAGGCCCTTGCCGGTAAACCGCACCTGGGTTGTCCCGGGTTCCAGCCCGCTGGTGCCTTCGAACACCTGCACCAGCACTTTATCTTCCTGCGTTTCGAGAACCTTGCCCCGCCGGACCGTGCCGTCCGGCAGCCGAATCTCGGCGATCTCACCGTACCCGATACCCTCGACGCCCCCCACCAGGATCAGCGGACCCACAATGTTCTCAACAGTACGGAATTCTTTGGTAACCGCGGTCATACTCTGCTCTTCTCCATAAGCAGGGCCTTGAACTGATCGGCCATCTGCTCTTTCAGTTGATTAAAGGTGTCCAGCCTGGTTTCCTCGATCAGTTTCGCCCGGCTGATCTGTTCCTGGATGGGGAGAGTGAGGATCTTTTCGAGATCCACGCCCTTGGCCAGGGAGTCGGTTGCCAACTGATTGAACTCCATAATGATGTCCAGCATGAGGAACTGCTTGCGCATCGAGGTGTACGTATCGATGTCTTCGAACGCGTTCTGATGGAGGAAGTCCTCGCGAATCATGCGCGCCGATTCGAGGAGCAACCGGTCGGTGGTGGAAAGGGAATCCATACCCACCAGACGGACCAGTTCCTGAAGTTCCGCTTCACGCTTGAGAAGGCTCATGGCGTTACGCCGGTTCTTCGTCCAGTTCGGGGCGGTGTTCTTCTCCGCCCAGCGGTCCACCACATCCTGATAGAGCGTGTAACTGGACAGCCAGTTGATGGCGGGGAAATGCCGCTGGAACGCGAGCTGGTCGTCCAGCCCCCAGAACACCTTGGTCACCCGAAGGGTGCCCTGCACCACGGGGTCGGCCATGTCGCCTCCCGGAGGCGATACCGCTCCGATGACGCTGATGCTCGCCAGACGCTTGTCCTTTCCAAGACAGGTCACCAGGCCAGAACGCTCGTAGAATCCGGCCAGACGGCTCGACAGGTAGGCCGGATAGCCTTCCTCGCCGGGCATTTCCTCCAGACGTCCGGACATTTCGCGCATGGCTTCCGCCCAACGGCTGGTGGAGTCCGCCATGAGCGCCACGTGGTATCCCATGTCACGGTAGTATTCCGCAAGGGTGATCCCGGTGAACACCGAGGCCTCGCGCGCCGCCACCGGCATGTTGGAGGTGTTCGCCACCAGCACGGTACGCTCCATGAGGGGCTTGCCGCTCTTGGGGTCCTTCAGGTGCGGGAATTCCAGGAGCACGTCGGTCATCTCGTTGCCGCGCTCACCGCAGCCGATGAAGATGATGATGTCGGCGTCGGCCCATTTCGCCAGCTGATGCTGGACCACGGTCTTT
>CAYRTQ010000041.1:16641-19566 GCA_964426865.1 uncultured bacterium | reverse complement strand
CCGCTGTTTCTGCTCCTATCGTTACCTATGCTGAACTAACTCGATAGGCATTTTTTCTTTTTGGACATGACACTCCGTCACCTCGCTTTGTGCTTTCCCCGGAAATGAAAGGGCGAAAACAGTACACCCCGCGGATACAGCGCCGCAAAAGGCGCTTCCATTGAAATGCGCGCACTTAGAGCCTATCCATAAATAAAGAGATCGTATGATTTGTGAGATCCCGGCCCCCTAACCCTCGATCCCTTTCCCCCGGAGGGGGCAAGGGAAGTCGCTGTGTCACAAGCTATTCCTGCCCCCTCCGGGGGAAGGTGGCCCGGAGGGCCGGAAGGGGGCGGCCTTCCCATAGAAGGCTATATCCTTATTTACGGATAGGCTTTTATTTATAAATATGCGGAGTCTGCCGCGTTACAGCAAGAGCGGAGAATCGGAGCGAATGCTGGAGATCACAGCAAAAGAGAACAAATCCTTACTGCAAATTCAAGACACGACTAAATTCAAAAGGCCGGACTCCTCGCCCGGCCTTTTCGCTTTCTTCATCTTTATCCCGCGCTCACAACCCTTTGAGCAACTGCGGCGATCCCTTCACGTTGGTGCGGATTTTGTACACCTTGTCGTTGCAGAGGACATAGAGGGTTTTGCCGTCGGGGTCGCCGAAACAGCAGTTCACCGGCATGAGCGGGAAATGGATCATCCCTACGAACTCGCCCTTGGGATTGAAAATCTGGAGCCCCATGATGGAGGTGATGTAGACATTCCCCAGCGCGTCGGTTTTCACCCCGTCAACCTGGGGATTGACCGATTTCATGTCGCGTATTTCCGGGGTGACCAGGATTTTCCCGAACTTGCGGGGATTGGTGCAGGAGCCGTCGGGCTGGACATCGTAAGCCAGCATGAAATCTTCCGGGGTGCTGTTCACATAGAGGGTCTTGCAGTCCGGGCTGAGCACGAGGCCGTTGGGCTTCTCCAGCGTCCCCGGAGCCATGATGCGGATGATCTCGCCGTTGGGGCGGGCGTAGAAGACACTCCGTCCCGGCTGCATGTGCGGCTCGGGCATGATCTGGGGATCGGAGAAATAAACTCCGCCCTTGTTGTCCACGCACAGGTCGTTGGGACCGTCGAGACGCACCTCATTCCATTTGTCGGCGATGACCCGGATGATGTTGCCCTTGGTGTCCATTTCGTAAACTTTGTGGCCGAACGTGTCGTTCACCGCGAGCCGGTCGCCGCCCATGGGGTAGGTGCCGTTCAGTTCCATCCCGGTGACCACGTACCGGTAGTCGCCGTTCATGGGATCCACTTCCACCAGCGCGCTGTTCGCGGGGGTGCCGTTCCACTTGGCGTCATAGTACATGTTGGAGAAGTATATCTTCCCTTTCACCCAGGAAGGACCCTCGCCGTACAGGAGACCCGGACCTTTCTTCGCGCCGTCGGTCACCAGTTCGATTTTGGCGTCCTCCGGGATGATGGCATGGAATGCCGCCATGCGACGCTTATAGCTCGCGATATAGTCCGGACGAACCGGGGTGTAGACTTCGAGGAGATCGCAGCCCAGCGGTCCTACCGTGTCGCCGTGCTGTTTGCCGCCGGCGAGGAGGGCGATGTTCCCTTTTTCCATGGATTTCTTCGCGCCGGAGAGGGATGCCTCGGTCCCGCCGCGGAGGACCATGCGGATCCCTTCCTGCTTCGGGCGTTCGCTGCCGGTATACCCCGGGTCGAGACTCAGAAAGCTCGCCTGCACCGTGCGCCCGGAAATGATGCGGGCCATGGCGCCCCGGGCCAGTTCGGCGAACTGGATGTCGTGGAGATTGTACACCACCCCGGGTTTGACCGTGGGCGCGGCCCATCCGCCGGGAGCGACCGCGCCCGAGGGAACCCGGGACACGCCCGCCTTCTTCAGATAATCGGCCCGGACCGGGCTGTATACTTCGATGACTTCCGCGCCCGCCGCTCCGGCTTTCATCCCGTTGGGCGCGCCCTTTTCCAGATAGATGAGATCGTTCCGCTCCCGATTGCCGGAAACGGGGGTCATGGTCTGGTATTGGATGGCGACCATATTGGCGCGGGTATTGCCGGTGATCTGGCTGACCGCGCCTTTCCTCACCACCATGATGCGTTCGGAGAGAAGGGTCTCGCGCGGAATTTCCGCGCCGGGGGCCAGGGTCAGGTGCGCCACCAGCGCGTTCCCGCTCCAGAAGAGACGGGCTTTCACTCCGGGTGCGATCTCGGTTTCCGGGAGTCCTTCGAGTGTTGCGACCTCTCCCGGCGTAAGATTGGGGTTCGCTCCGGCGGAGGACAGCGGCGCACAGAATCCACCGGAGGGGAGAATGAGAACGGCCAACAGAAACGCCATGACCGAGAGAACGGAAACGCCAATGCGATGCGTACCGGGCATGAACATACTCCTTGCATGAATTATTTCATCGGATGCCAAAGAATTATGTGGAATTCCACCTATAAAATATCAATATTAGAGCGAAACCGGCAGTTTTTTTTCAGATTTTTCGGCACTTGCATTTTTAATACGAAAGCGCCGGAACGGCATAAAGGAAAACCGGTTTCAGAACCGTGATCCGCGGAATGCGGGTTTCCCCGCGTTTACAGTTCTCTGTCGCCACCCCGGATTCACGGCTCGTTCAGGTGGAAGGAATTCACCCCTCATCCGGTGGAGCGGCGTCAGGTAAATGGCATATATTACCCGCCTGTCCTTATACCACGGTTTTCGTTCAACCCGGGAAGCATGCGTTCGAGGCGTGTCTGAACCAGTGCGGCGCGTGATGAACAGGATAAAAGAGAATGCTTTATCCCGTTCATCGTTCCGTCCTGCAATCCAGACCGGCTTTCGAAATTCGGGCGAATCCGCGCACTTCCTTTTTTGAACGGGAATTGGTACAATCCGGACCTTTGTCTAACCTGCATTCAGGAGGA
>CAYRTQ010000041.1:10359-16631 GCA_964426865.1 uncultured bacterium | reverse complement strand
AATCACCAAAAATACAAGACATTATATCAGGACTTCAAACTGCTCAAAGAAAGCCTCATGCCGTTCTGGAAGGCTCGTCTCGGGCGGGAATAGCCCTGCGCTGCTAATCATTCAGGAGGAATCATCATGCGGAAATCCGTTCTCACCGTCCTTTTCGGCGCGGCGCTGGCCGCTTCGCTGGTCACATCCGCGCTCGCCCAACCGCCGGTGAAGAAGTTCTTCCCGCCCGACTCCAAGTCGAAGCTTTATTCTTCCGGCATCCTGGTGGGCAAAACCTACTTCGTGGCCGGCTCCGGTTCCGCCATACCCGGCGGCGGCCAGCGGGAAACGTTCCCGGATCAGGTGCGCCAGTGCCTGCAAAACATCGAACGCACGCTGAAATACAACAATCTCGGTCTGGAGAATGTGGTCAATCTCTGGGTGATGCTCGATAACCCGAACAACTATCAGGCCCTGAACGAGGTGTTCCGGGAGATGTTCCCCACAACGCCTCCCGTGCGCACCGTCCTCGGTATCAACACCATTCCCGGTGACAACCACATCGAAATCACCGCCATCGCCCACACCGATCTTTCCGAGCGCAAGGTCGTCGGCGGCCCCGTCCCGAACCTGCCGTCCAGCCGGGCCATTTTGGCGGGCCAAACCCTTTACCTCTCGGTGAACAGCGAGCTTCCCTCCGGCGGACATCCCTCCACTTTCGCCGAGGAGGTCGGCCAGTGCATGAAGAACGCGGGCGCGCTGCTCAAGGAAGCCGGCCTGGATTACCGGAACGTGGTCTGGAGCAACGTCTATCTCGACAGCTACGACAACCTGAAGGCGTTCAACAAGGTTTACCGCAAATCCTTCAAGAAGGGCGACGAGCCCGCGCGTGCGAATGTCATTGTCAATTCGTTCCCCGGCGGCGGCCATGTGCAGATGACCTTCATCGCCACCACCGACCTCAACGGGCGCAAGGTGGTCAAGGGCGCTGGTCTGAAACCCGGCCCGAAGGAACTGTACGACGCCGCGAGCCCGGCGGTCTGGGCGGGCGACATGCTCTACCTCTCCGCGCAGTACGGCGGCAAGGGAACTCTTGAGGAACAGATCGACCAGATTATGAAGAGCCACGAGAATATTCTCGCGAAAGCTGGGCTGGCGACAAAGGACGTCGTTTCCGCCAATGTCTTCCTGCGCGACATCAAGTACTATGATCCCCTGAACGTGGTGTATCCCAACTACTTCACCCAAGGCAAACCCGGCGTTCGCACCGCGTTCATGCCCTACGGCGGCAACGAGCCCAACAACGTCCTGGTGCGGATGTATTTCTTCGCCGCGCGGACGACCACGGAATAGATAAAGACGAAGAAACGCGGATAAAACAACGTCGGGTCTGAACCGGGATTCGCGGAACGAGGGGATTGCCGGGATTCGCGGCAATCCCCATCGGGGGGGCGGGTTACCGTTCAGGCGGAATGAGGGAAGATGGTATGAAAAACACGTTCCGTTTCACACGGTCCCGGTTTCTCCGGTGGATTGCAGCGGCTTTGCTTCTGGTCCCGTTCATGCTCGCCGGGTCCGGAGCCGCAACAGCGCTGGAAATGAAGGCGGGCACGGCCAAGGGGATAATCACCCCGGACAAGCTCCTCAAACTGACCGCCGGGAAGCTGAACAACCTGACGATGCTCGACTGCGACGGCAAGGAGCATGACCTCTTCGCGCGCGTGCTGACCCTTTTCGACGGCTCCGAGCGTCTGGTCATCGTAACCTTCGATTCCAATTCCCTCGACGTTGCCACGCCGATACTGCGGGAACGCTGCAAGAAGGAACTGGGCCTCGACCCGTCGCACCTCCTTCTCATCTGCACCCACAACCACCAGACCCCCATGCCCCGCTGGAAAGAAAACTTTTCTTACCAGCGCTGGCTGGGCGAGAAGATGTTCGCGCTCATCAAGGAGGCCGTATCCAAAGAGCAGGGTCCGGTGAACGTGTTTTACGGCTCGGGGCAGGGATACTTCCTCAGGAGCAGCGGGAACGCCCCCACCGATTATGAGATACAGGCGCTGAAGGTCATGCGGGGATCCCGGACGGTGGCGATCCTCGCGAACCATCCGACCCACCCGCTCCAGACATCGCGAACCAAACTCGGCGCGGGACACGCCGGCTACGCCATGGACGATCTGGAAACGATGTTCCCCGATGCGCTGCCGCTCTATGGCGACGCCTGCGGGGGCAACCAGTTCATCGCCGCCAAGGTCAATGACACCATCTATGGCGATATGGCGCAGGCCAGGGAGTACGGAACGAAGCTGGCGAACGCCGTACGGGATATCTGCGCCGGCCCGATGATCGATGTGACCGGTCCCATCTCTTCCCGCATGGAGGTGATCTCTCTCCCGCTCGCGCCCCCCATTCCCTATGCCGAGGCGCTGGCGCTGGCGAAAGATATCCCCCTCGACATCGGGTACGACCATGCCAAAGACCGCGGAACCAACTGGATACGGGCCGTCCTGAAACACTACCGCGAGGGAATCCCATTCCCCACGAAAACCGGGGAAATGGTGCTGCGCGACGAGGGATATTTCTCCGCCGCCGCGGACGACAAGCGGGCGTATCCCTGCCGTTGCGAGGAAGTCATCGCGGCGAAGATCGGCCCCATGCCCCTTGTCGCCCTCCAGGGCGAGGTCTGCGCCCCCATCGGGATGCGCATCAAGGACGCGTTCCGGACCGAACGTCCCATCATGCTCTTCGCCTACATGGGCGAACAGAACGTCTATATCCCCACCCGCGAGAATGTGCGTCTCAACGACTATCAGGCGCGGGTGATCCAGATGCAGTACGCCTCGCCGGCGGGCTGGTCTCCCGACGTGGAGGACGAGATGGTGAAAGGGACCGTGGATCTGATCAGGAAAACCCTGACCCAGCCGTGATCTGCCGGGACGCTTGAACTGCTGATTCACATGATCGGATGAAGAGAATCGCGTTCATCACCTTTCGTCATTTTCATCATGCGCATCACCGGTTCAGACAAAAAAAGCACGGATACAAAGAAAGCGAAGATCGAAAGAAAAACACGTTTCACTCATAGTTCCAATAATCACCACAAACGGAGGAATTCCATGAGCTTCAACTCATTCGATGCAATGCGGCGCAAACTCTTCACCCGCGGCGCCGCCCTGTTCGGCGTAGCGGCCGCCGGCAGCGTACTCACTTCCGACGCGGAAGCCCAGGCCAAAAAGAAGGCGGGCGGGAAAGCACGGTCTGCCGCCCCGGCGATGAGCGGACGGTATGCCAAATACAACAAGCAGCTCCCGAAACTGTTCTCAGCGGTGCTTCAGGATGTCATGGACCAGATGAACGTGCGCAACCAGTGCATGGACTCCAAAGTCCGTCCCCTGGATATCGGCATGCGCACCTGGGGCGAGGCCATCACCATCTATCTCGAAGCGGTGGACGAAGTCCCCAAGGAACCCTTCCAGTTGGAGATGGAACTCATCGACAACGCCACTCCCGGCCAGATCATCATCGCCCAGGCCAATACCACCAAGCTCTCCGCTTTCTGGGGCGGACTCCTTTCCAACGCCGCGGTGGGCCACAAGGTGACCGGGGTGATCACCGACGGCGGCGCGCGCGACTACGACGAGATCATGGAACTCAATTTCCCGGTGTTCTGCGCCGGATTGACCCCCTATGACTCCCTGGGACGCATGGACGGCAAGAAGAAAAATATTCCCATCGTCTGCGGCGGCGTGAATGTGGAGCCGGGCGATCTGCTATTCGCCGACAACGTCGGCGTCGTGGTGGTCCCGCAGAAGATCGCGGACACGGTCATCGCCAAGGCCTGGGAGAAAATCCAGGGCGAAAGCACCGTCCGCCAGGAACTCCGCAACGGCGCGGGTGTGGAAAAGACCTTCAAGAAATACGGGGTTCTGTAAGGGTTCCATTCCTGTCACCGTCCTGTAAGAGACACAGGGGTTTCGATTGAACATTCCAGCGACACGCTGGATGAAATCCAGGCCTCCGGATTCCGGAGGGGAAAGAGATATCATGACTGTAAAATCGACGGGAAGACGCGGGTTCCTCGCCACTGCCGGGGCCGCCGCTCTGGCGGGGTCCGCGGGACTGGCGCACGCGGCGCCAGGAAAATCGGGGAAGAAGCGCATCATGATCGGCGGCTTCTCCCATGAAACCAACACGTTCAACCCCCGCAAGACCACCCTTGAACTTTTCAAAAAGGGAATGCGGCAGGGACAGGACGTGCTCCTGCGGGGCGGGGGCATGGTCCACGGCACGGTCGGGGATTCCATCGGCGGATTCATGGATGTCATGGAGATGTTCGATGTGGAGCTGGTTGGCTCCATTCGCGCGGGCGAAGGCCAGGGCATCGTCACCAAGGAAGCGTTTGATTACATCACCGGAGCCATGCTCGACACGCTGGACAAGAACCAGGTGGACGGCGTGTATATCAGTCTCCACGGGGGCGGAGTGGCCGAGGGTCATCCGGACCTGGAAGGCGACACGCTCGCGCTCATTCGCAAAAAAGTCGGGCCGGACGTGCCGGTCATGTTCACCATGGACCTGCACTGCAAGCCCACGCAGCAGATGGCCGAGGTGGCCGACGCGGTGAGCGTGTACCGCACCTATCCCCACGCGGACGCTTTCGAGGTCGGGAAGGAAACCGCGGTCATGATGATGGGGACGCTCACCGGAAAAATCAAACCGGTCGTTGCGGTACGGAAGCTCCCGCTCATGATCGGCCCCCCGCTGAACGTGGTCACCGCGGACCTGCCCATACGGCTGGTCTACGACAAGGCCAAGGTCATGGAGCGCACCATCCCCGGCGTACTCACCGTATGCCCCTGCCACGGCTTCATGCAGCAGGATGTCCCCACCCAGGGCGCGGGGGTCATTGTCACCACGGATCGCGACCGCGCGCTGGCCCAGAAAATGGCGGA
Organism: uncultured bacterium; assembly: GCA_964426865.1. Classification (GTDB taxonomy): domain Bacteria; phylum Latescibacterota; class Latescibacteria; order Latescibacterales; family Latescibacteraceae; genus JAWLHT01. Next base: position 11,700 of record CAYRTQ010000041.1, on the reverse strand, counting down.
CGAACTGGGCGATCTCATGTTCTCCTACCGTAAGGATTACTGGGTACACCTGCCCTATCCGGACGAAACCATCCGTGAGGCGCTGGCGCTGAACCGCAAGACCGGCAAACCGGTGGCCATCGCCGACGGCGGCGACAACATGGGCGCCGGGACGCCGGGCGACGGTACCGCGCTGCTGGCCCAGCTTCTCAAGCAGAACGCAAAGAACGCCCTGGTCCAGATATGGGATCCGGAATCGGCGAAGAAGGCCGCCGCGAAGGGAGTGGGATCCACCGTGACTCTCGATGTGGGCGGCAAGTCCCATCCGCTTTACGGCCCTCCGGTGAGCGTAACCGGAAAAGTGAAGCTCGTTTCCGATTTCTCCGGCAAAAACAATCCCGCGGTGTGTATCGAGACCGCCGGGATCACCCTCGTGGTCAATACCGCCCAGATCGGCCCGAACGACCAGAAGAACCTCCGGGCCATGGATATCGACCCCGCGAAGTACGCCATGGTGGTGTGCAAGGGCGGGTTCGCCTTCCGCCCGCAGTATCCGGAGTCCATCTATGCCTACATCATGAGCAACACGCCGGGATTCGCCTCGGTGGACCTCAAATCGTTCACCTGGAAACAGATTCCGCGTCCGATCTATCCGCTGGACCAAATCTGATCCCTCCACCGGCTCCTGATGCGAACGAGGCCGTCCGTGCATACGGGCGGCCTCGTTTTTTGGGGGGAAGCGGCTGGCACTCTGTCAACCGGGTGCAATTCCTGGTTGGCTGGCTTCGACAAGCTCAGCCTGCGGCGGGCGCTGAACCCACGGACACTGAGCCTGCGGACACTGAGCCTGTCGAAGTGTCGAAGTGCGAAGCGCAATCCACCCAATGACATTCCAGTAGTTCGGACCGGCGGTTCGCGTTCTTCTCCGCGAAAGAAATTTTACTCCGCGGGAGTCGCGGGAGGTTTCGGCGGCTCCGGCATGGGATGCTGGCGTGAGGCAATCCAGGCGAAAAGAATGATCCCGATGCAGTCCGCCAGAAAATCAAACACATCGCAGTATCGCCCGGGCACGAAGAGCTGATGAATCTCGTCGGACGCGGCGAACGGAACGCCCACGGCCAGGGTCAGGCGGAACGGACTCTGGCTCAACGGGGGAAACCGGAAAGCCCGGAACAGGAGCATTCCAAGGAGCCCGAATTCGAGCAAGTGCACGATCTTGTCCCCGTTGAGAACCGGCATTTCCGGCAGGTTGTCCCCGGGGAAGGAGGACATGGCCACGATCGCCGCCATATAGCAGAGCGCAGGCGCATAATACAGGAGAAAATGTTTCAGACGGTCAATTCCCGTGGGCAACCTTCACCT
>CAYRTQ010000041.1:0-10349 GCA_964426865.1 uncultured bacterium | reverse complement strand
AAACCACGGAGCCGATGGAGTACACCGTCTCTCCCGAGGCGCGCAGGGCCCCGGCGATGGATTCCGCCGCGCCCGCGTCCACGATGAGCGCCATGCCGATCCCCATGTTGAACGTGCGATAGAGTTCACGGTCGCTGAGATTCCCGGTTTCGGCCAGGAACCGGAACAGCGGAGGCGTTTCCCAGGAATCGGCGTTCACCACGGCGTCCACGTTCGGGGGCAGGACCCGGTCGATGTTCCCGGTGAAACCGCCGCCGGTGATGTGGGACATGGCGTGCAGCCCCGGATTCCCCAGCAGGGGGATCACCGAGGGACCATAGGGACGATGCACCGCGAGCAGCACATCCGCCACTGTCCGCCCGTCGCCGGGAAGAATGTCGTCCGGACCGAGACCGGCGGTCTCGAACACGAGCTTGCGGGCCAGCGAGTAGCCGTTGGTGTGCAGCCCGCTGGAGGCCAGCCCGAGCAGCACGTCCCCTTCCCGCACCCGGGAGCCGTCGAGGATATCCCCCTGGCCGACCATGCCCACGATCACCCCGGCGAGATCGTACTCCCCCGGATGGTATACATCGGGCAGTTCGGCCATTTCCCCGCCGATCAGGGCGCAGCCGTTCTCACGGCAGGCGCGGGCCAGCCCGTCGATCACCTCAGTCACCACGAAATCGTCGTGCCGTGCATACGCGAGGTAATCGAGGAAGAAGAGCGGCCGCGCGCCCATCACCAGGATATCGTTGCAGCAGTGGTTCACCAGGTCGGCCCCCACCGTGTTGTGACGCCCGGTCATGATGGCCACCTTGAGCTTCGTCCCCACCCCGTCCGCGGAGGAAACCAGCACGGGATCCTTGACACCGCTGAAATCCGGTTTGAACAGTCCTCCGAACGACCCGATATCGGAGAGCACTTCCGGACGGTATGTCGTGCGCACCAGTTCCTTTATCCGGCGCTTGGTTCCCATCGCCGCATCGATATCCACTCCGGCGTCACGATATGCATCCTTTTCCATGGTCTTGGTCCCTTTTGTATGGTGCGGCTGAAAGTCGTCCTTCGCGCCGGTTGAACGCCCGCCCCCGGAAGTCCTCGGAGGAATGATATGGTTTTGCCGGGGAAACGCCCCGTAAGGAAAGCGCGCGGGAACGGGCGCTTTCTCGGTCCCGTTTCCGGCAATCTCCGGCAGGTGAAGCTGCGGAAGGCGGCCTCTCCCGTTCCGGCGGCGAAGAACCCGGCCCGGAGGCTGAAAAAGCCGCCGAAGGTGTTATGGTTGAAACATCCATGCTCCGGTCCGGCCCGGTCCAGTTCGTCCCGTTGGCGGGGAAGGAACTATCCCGGTACGACTCACCGGGCGAGGTCCGGAGCCAAAGTCGAACCGGCGTACCCGTCGAGATCCCGGCAGACCGTACTTCAGTTGACCGGATCTTTCGAGCGCTGGATCAGGTAACCGGGATAGCGTTCAAAGGAAGAACAGGCCGGGGAGAATCATCCCCGTCCCGCGCCATGACGAATCCGGACAGTCTCCGCCCGGGAGTGGAACGGGGTGAAAGACACGGGATTTCGCCGGATTTTCACACCGTACAATATACCGCCCGGAGGGAAACAGTTCAAGCGTGAAGTGGAAACAGGGGTGGAGAGAGGGCGCAAGGGGGGAGTTTACCAAGTGTGAATAATAAAAATATAAAAAAAACGCTGTTTTGTGAAAAAACCATTTCATGTTTCGATATTCACGTTATTATATTATTGGCCTGTTTACTGGAAAGAAAAGAAAAAAATCCGTGAAACCGGATAATTTCCTCCTTGAATTCAGGAGACGGTTGTAATATATTTGCATATTGCATTTTTGCAGTCCCAAAAGAACTGCGATCATGTCCACCGTACCACACTATGGAAGGAGTTACTTTGGCACGCTTTTCATCTGAGTTGATTCGCGAGGATACGCTTGAACGGATGGCAGAAACGCTCAAGGCCGTCGCGCACCCCGTTCGCTTACAAATCGTCAATATCCTCATGAACGGCGAGCGTTCCGTGGGAGAATTGGTCAAAGCTTTGGGGACCAAGCAGTCTCTTACCTCGCAACAGCTCAGCATTCTGAAATCCAGAGGAGTACTGAAATCCCGGCGTAACGGAAATGTCGTGTATTATTCTCTGGAAAACAATGGCATCAAGAATATCATGGCTTCCATCATAACGGAATCCTGAGGCGATTTTGCCCGGGAAATTCTATGGGAAGGTTCCTTGCAACAGGGAGCTTTCCCATTTTTTATTCCTTCATATCGAACCTCATATAGTAACAACTTGCTATCGCGGCCATTCCGCGTATATTTTCCAGAGTGACGCGGAATCGGGGCCGAGGCAATCCCCCGTCGGCCATACGCCGGGGAGGGAAGTGACGGCGTGGGGCGGAAATCGCCGGAGAGCCGTTCCGGTGTTCCGTTCAGCGCGTACTCTTGATCCTGTCTGAAAGCCTTTCTCGCATCCCGGCATTCGCACGGCTTCCCCGGCCGCTTCACTCTCCACCGGACGGCGGCGCGGAACCGGGTCATCCCACTCTTATTCCAGAACAAGGCAGGAGAGCATGGAAAAAAGCGTTCATCCCGAGTCCGTCGTGGGCCGGGATGTGGAAATCGGGGAGTATACGGTTATCGAGCGCGGCGCGGTGGTCGGCGACAACTGCGTCATCGGCCATCACGTGGTGATTCACTCCGGCTCGCGCATCGGGAACGGCGTGCGTATCGACGATCACGCGGTGATCGGGAAGCTCCCCATGGCCGCGCGCCGCAGCAAGACCACCCAGGCGGGCCGCGTGTTCGAACCCGCGGTCATCGGGGATAACGCCATCATCGGCACCGCCGCGGTCGTCTATGCGGGGTGCGTGATCGGAACCGGCGTGCTGGCCGCCGACGGCGCCGCGGTGCGCGAGGATGTCACCATCGGAGATTTCACCATCATCGGACGTAACGCCACCATCGAGAACAAGGTGAAAGTCGGAACGCGCTGCAAGATCCAGACAAACGTTTACATCTGCGCCTACTCCGAAATCGGGGACGACTGTTTCATCGCCCCCTGCGTGGCCACCTCCAACGACAATTACGCCGGACGGTGGAAGGAACGCACCAGATACTACAAGGGAGTGACCGTCCAGAATGGCGGCCGTATCGCGGTCAACGCCACCATTCTTCCCGGAAGGGTCATCGGTCCCGACGGCATGGTGGGGGCCGGCTCCGTGGTTACTCGTGACGTTCCGCCGGAAACCGTGGTCGTCGGGAACCCGTCCCGGGTATTCCGCGTCGTACCGGAAAACCAGTTGCTCAGAAACCAGGAGGATTGACAGTCCATGAAAGTGCCGCTGCTTGACCTGAAAGCGCAGTACGCCACCATCCGCACCGAGATCGAACCGGTGGTGCGGGAAGTATTCGAAAGCCAATATTTCATCATGGGACCGAAGGTCAAGGAATTCGAGGCCGCGGTCGCGAAATATGTCGGGGATCCCGTTGCCCTGGGATGCGCCTCGGGCACCGACGCCATCCTGCTGGCGCTCATGGCGCTCGGGACGGGCCCCGGAGACGAGGTCATCACCACCCCCTACACCTTCTTCGCCACCGGCGGCTGCGTGGCCCGGACCGGCGCCCGCCAGGTATACTGCGACATACGGCCGGATACCTACAACCTGGACCCGGACCTCCTGGAAAAGCTCATCACCCCGCGCACCAAGGCCATCATCCCGGTGCATCTCTTCGGACTCATGGCCGACATGGACCGTATCATGGCCATCGCGGACGCCCACGGAATCCCGGTCATCGAGGACGCCGCGCAGGCCATCGGAGCGTCCTCTCCCAAGGGCAAGGCGGGCATGGTCGGCGCCATCGGGTGCTACTCCTTCTTCCCCTCCAAGAACCTGGGCGGGGCGGGCGACGGCGGCATGGTGGTCACCGGCGACGAGAAACTCGGCGATCTCATGGGCATTCTCCGTCAGCACGGAGCGCGGCCCAAGTATTACCACTCCCGGGTCGGCATCAATTCCCGTCTCGATGCGCTCCAGGCGGCGGTCCTCTCCGTGAAGCTCCCCCATCTCGATTCCTGGACCGAAGGCCGTCGCGCCAACGCCGACACCTACCGCCGTCTGTTCCGGGAAAAGGGACTGACCGGCATCACCCTGCCGGTTGAAACCCCGGGATACCGCCACATCTACAACCAGTTCGTCATACGGGTGAAGAACCGTGACGGTCTGCGGGAATTCCTGGGCGGCAACGAGATCGGGTCAGAGGTCTACTATCCCGTTCCGCTCCACCTCCAGGAATGTTTCGCCGATCTGGGATACAAAAAGGGCGACATGCCCGAAAGCGAAGCGGCAGCGGAATCCACCCTTGCCCTTCCCATCTATCCCGAATTGACCACGGAAATGCAGGAATACGTCGTGGACGCCATCGCCCGGTTCTACCGTAACGCCTGACCGGGTGAATCGTCGTGATTCCCGCGGTATGCCCGGAAACGCCGCATTCCTCCGGGCATACCGTTTTTTTCGATCCCGTCCGCCATCGGCGTTCCGGTGAGCCGTTCATATATCACAGGATACACTGCATGAAAATCTGCCATCTGACCTCCGTTCACGGTCCTTTCGATTCGAGAATATTCCAGAAACAGTGCCGGAGTCTCGCCCGGGCCGGGTATGAGGTGGACCTGGTGGCCGCCGAACCCGGAACGGACGCCGTGCGCGACGGGGTCCATATCCACCTGGTCCGGAGGAATTCCCGCAAGCTCGCGCGGTTCACCGCCACCGTATTCCGGGTTCTTCGCAAGGCGCTGTCCCTGAACGCGGACGTGTATCATTTCCACGACCCCGAACTGGTATTCGCCGGCCTTTTCCTGAAAATGCGGGGCAAACGGGTCATCTACGACATCCACGAGGATTATTCGAGCTGGATGACCTTCAACACCTCCATTCCGTCGTGGCTGCGAAAGCCCGCGGCCTGGGGCATGCGCAGCCTGGAGAATCTCATTGTCGGAAAGTACGACGCCCTGGTGACCGTTACCCCCGAAATCGCGCAGCGTTTCACCCAGTTGAACCCCCATACCGTCCTGATCCGTAATTTCCCTCTTGGAGAGGAATTCCGCTCCGTGGCGGAAACCGTTTCCTGGGAGTCGCGCGAAATCATCGCCTGCAATATCGGGACGATGAGCCGTGAGCGCGGTTTCGCGGAGATGATCGAGGCGGTTTCGCTGGTACGGGAACGGTTTCCCCTGAAACTGGTGCTCGGCGGGACCCTCGACGCCCCTTCACGGGAATATTACGAATCCCTCGCCCCCGAACGGAAAGCGTATGTGGAATGGCTCGGATACACCAGCCGCGACCGTATGCGGGAGGTTTTTTCCCGGGCCCGCATCGGGCTCATCATTCACCACCCGGTGAAGAACTTCCTCATCGGATATCCGACCAAGCTTTTCGAATTCATGTCCGCCGGGCTGCCGGTGGTCTGTTCCGACTTTCCCGTTCTCCGGAATCTCGACCGGGGAGTGAACTGCTGCATCCATGTCGATCCGCTCGACCCGAAAGCCATCGCCGGAGCCATGCTGCGCCTGCTGGAAAGTCCCGCCGAAGCGGAAGCCATGGGACGTCGCGGACGAAAAGCGGTGCAGGAGAAATATTCCTGGGAAGCGGAGGAAACAGCGCTCCTTTCCCTCTACTCCCGCATCCTGAAACGCTGACCGATTGAGAGGACGCCGGGGGATTTTGTCCCGACCGGCGATTCGAACGGACGGGAAGGTGAACCGCGGTTTCTTTCATCCGCTTTTGCCATTTATGGCATTCGCGTCACCGGTTCACGCAGGCGGCTTCTACACGGAAAGAATATACCGGGTATTGCAGGAAAACCGTCAGATGACGGAGTTTGCATCTCATTACGGCAACCTCCTGATCCCCGAATCCCGATCCAGAAAGCGGGCGCGTGTTTCCGGGAATCTCCATTCCGGGCACGAGCCGTCATGGGGGAAATATTTTCCCGGAGGCGCTCCGGGCGGCGGGATTTCCTTTGTATATACCCCGGGAAAGGGTTATTTTCTGTATACGGTCCGCGCACTCCCCCACATCATGTGGACTGAGGCGCCGCACCGGGGATTCCGCCCCGCCTCGTGCGCGGGCGGACGTGATGATGGTCGCGGAGAACGGGTTCAGAAGCGTTGATCCGGGGCCTCGCCGGGGATTACGGAAGGAGAAGGCATTCATGTACGGCAACAACATATTGATTCTCGCGCCGCATACCGATGACGGTGAGTTCGGGTGCGGCGGCGCCATCGCCAAGCTGGTGGAACAGGGCAAGAATGTCAGTTATGCCGCGTTTTCGGTGGCGGAGAAATCCGTTCCCAAGGAATTCCCCAGCAACATTCTGGAGACCGAGGTTCGTAAGGCGGTGGCCGTTCTGGGAATCCCCGCGCCCAATCTCCATGTTTTCCGGTACGAAGTCCGCACCTTTCCCCAGCGGCGTCAGGAAATTCTGGAAGACCTGGTGCGCTTGCAGCAGGAACTCAATCCGGACACCGTTTTCCTCCCCTCGCTGCACGATATCCATCAGGATCACCAGATCGTGGCGATGGAAGGACTGCGGGCGTTCAAACGCCGCACCATCCTCTCCTACGAAATGCCCTGGAACAATATGTCCTACCAGACCCAGGGATTCATGTTCCTGGAAGAGCGCCATGTGGAGAAGAAGATCGAGGCGCTGAAATGTTACGAGTCGCAGAAAAACAAGCCCTATGCCAGCGCGGATTTCATTCGCAGTCTCGCCATCACCCGGGGCACCCAGATCGGGGTGAAGTACGCCGAGTGTTTCGAAGTGGTGCGTTGGGTCGTCAGTTAATCGGGGAAAGGCAAACATGCGAGTTCTGGTTACCGCCTGCGGCGCTCCCGGCGCTCCCGGCATCATCAAGAGTCTGAAACTTGTCAAGGACCGCGGCATCGAGCTGATCGGAACGGACATGAATCCCAACGCGGTGGGATTCGGCATGGTCGCGCGGGGGCATACGGTTCCCGGAGGCGGTGCGCCCGATTTTGTGGATCGTCTGCTGGATGTGGCGAAACGGGAAAGGGTGGATGTCATCCTCCCCCTCTCGACCAGCGAGTTGATCCCGCTTTCCCTGAACCGCGAACGGTTCGAGGAGATCGGAACGCGGGTGTGCGTGTCCTCGCCGGAGGCGATACGGGTCGCGAACAACAAGGTGAACGTCTACCGCTTTCTCCAGGAGAACGGGGTGGATGTTCCCGACTACCGGGTGGCCTCGAATTACGAGGAATTCATGGAGGCGGTCCATGAACTCGGATATCCCGGAACCCCGGTCTGCTTCAAGCCGGAGGTCAGCAACGGCGGACGCGGCTTCCGGGTCCTCCGGGCGGATATGGACAAGCTCGAACTGCTTCTCAAAACCAAGCCCAACAACACGGTCTCCACGCTGGAGGACATCGCGGCCATCCTGCGTTACGCGGAGCCGTTTCCGAAACTGCTGGTATCCGAGTATCTCCCCGGAATGGAATACAGCGCGGATCTGGTGATGAAAAACGGGGAGCCGCTTATCACCATTCCCCGGTCGCGCGATGTCATCAAACTGGGAATCGCCTTCATCGGACGGGTGGAAAAGAACCGGGCCATCATCGAACAGGCTGAGCGCATCGCCCGTCTGATCGGGCTCGACTACAACATCAACATCCAGTTCAAATACTCCCGGGACGGCTTCCCCCGCATTCTCGAGATCAATCCCCGGGTTTCCGGAACCATCGTGCTCTGCACCGGCGCCGGGGCCAACCTTCCCTGGATGGCGGTGCAATTGGCAATGGGAGAGAATCCGGTCATCCCCGAGCCGAAATGGGGAACACTGATGATACGCTACTGGGACGAGATATTCTACGATGAAAACGGACTGGCATATACACTCTGATTTCTCCGACGGCGCGAACTCTCCGGAAGAGATCGTGGAGGCCGCCATTTCCGCCGGGTACGGGACGATCTGCATCACCGACCATGTGCGGAGGGACAGCGACTGGCTTCCGGAATTCCACCGGGAAATCGGGCGTCTGAAACAGCTTTACGACTCCTCCATAGAGATATTCTCCGCGATGGAAACCAAGATTCTGGATTTCAACGGAGCGCTGGATTCCCGTGAGGAGTTCTACCCGCTGGTGGACATGGTCTATGCCGCGGTGCACCGTATCCCGGACGGAGTCGGGTTCATGCCCTCGGACGAGATATCCGCCCATCCGGAGGAAGCGCTCGAAAACTGGCGGCGCGCGATTTTCGCGGTCATCGACCACCCCCGGGTGAATGTCGTGGTGCATCCCGGGCATCTTTTCCGGAGACGGGGCATCGCCATCCCGGAATCGATATACCGTCCCCTGGCGGAGAAAGCCGCGCGCAATGGGGTGGCTTTCGAAATGAACACCAAATACCGTGTGCCCGACCCCTCATGTCTCGCCATCCTCCAGCGGGCGGGAACCCGCCTGGTACGGGGAAGCGACGCCCACTCCATCGCGGAAATGCTGGAGTACGACGGCGAAAAGGATTTTTACCAGGAACAGTTCGGATTGTAACCCACCCGTGAACGCCGCGGGAGGTCTCCATGCCCTATGAATCCGCCCATCCCCGGTTCACCCGGGCGCTCCTGCGGGCGCACGCCTGCCCCTGGCTCTTCGAGGGCACCCGGTGCGGAGGGGGCGACTATTGCCAGTACCCTCCGGGACAAAGCCGGACGTGCTGCTTCTTCTGCCCCGATTTCGATTCCTGCCCCGACCACAACGGAGTGTGCGCGCGGTTCAAGAAATAGTTTCCCTGTCGCCCCGGCAGCGCATGCGCCGCTTGCTTCCGCGCATGAATACAAAGCGGGGATGCAGCTTTTCAGCCGCATCCCCGCTTTGTGTATCGTTTCGTACCTTTTCCCGCCTTATTTCACCAGCCGCTCGATTTCCCGTTTGAGCTGTTCGAAGCGGATGGGCTTGTCGAGGATGGCGTCGGCCTTGACCCAGGCGCGCTCATCCTGGGAGGAAATATCGAACTCCAGGCCGGTTTCGCGGGTGACCGCGGTGACCATGATGACCGGAATGGAAGCGTCTTTCTTCTTGATATGATAGGACAGGGTAAACCCGGCGTCCATGTTTTCCATCATGAGATCTACGATGGCCAGATCGGGGCGGAGATCCGCGAGGATTTTATCCGCTTCGCGGGCGCTCTCGGCGGTGACCACCGCAAACCCGGCGGCTTCGAGCTGCAATTTGACCTGGGTCAGCAGATCTACATCGTCGTCAACAACCAGTACCGTTTTTTTGGTTTCCATCTCTTCTTCCTGAATAGTGAGTGTGCGTATCCTGCACCGATTGAACTTCTCTCTATATCGTCCCGCAAAGTCCGCAACGAAAGCGTTCCTTCACCTTTCCGGATGTGCTGTCGTTCTCCCGCTGAATCAGCGGTTCAGACCGTCTTCCCCGTTTGCGCCGCCGCTCCTTCGCTTCCCTTCTCTCAATCCTCTTTCGCCTTCCGTGGCAGGGTCACGGTAAACGTGGTCCCCGTGGGTCCCGCGGCGGGATCGGCGTTGGAGACAACCTTGATGTCGCCGTAATGCATCTTCACGATCCCGTAGGTGACCGCCAGCCCCAGCCCGGTGCCTTTCCCGATCTGCTTGGTGGAGAAGAAAGGCTCGAAAATCTTGTTGAGATTCTCCTTCGGAATGCCCGCCCCGGTGTCCGAGACATTGATGACCAGAGATGTTTCGTTTCCCCCGGTGCGGATGATCAATCTGCCGCCCTCGGGCATGGCGCCGTACGCGTTGCTGATGAGATTGGTCATCACCTGGATGATCTGGTCACGGTCGAGTTCCACCACCGTATCACCCGTGTGTTCCACCTCAACGGCAACCCCCTCCGGCGCCGGGAGGGTGAGCAGGCTGCGGTTCACCAGGCTGCGGATATCCGTCCGCTCGTACAAAACCTTGTTCTGGCGGGCGAATCCCAGGAGTCCCGCCACGATCTTCTTGCAGCGGTCCGCCTGCTCCGCGATCATGCAGAGGTCTTCCTTGAGCCGGGCGTCATCCCCGAACTCGTCCCGGAGCAGATGGGCGTACATGAGCACCACGCCGAGGGGATTATTGACCTCGTGGGCGATGCCCGCCGCGAGTTGCCCCATGCTCGCCAGCTTCTCCGAGTGCTGGAGCGCCTCCTGGGTATTGGCGAGACGCTCGTTGGAGATGGCCAGCTCACCGACCGTGCGGCGCAGTTGGTCGATGGTGTAGGGCAGGCACATCTCGCTTTCGGCCAGCCCCTTGTGGATGGCGACCGCGTGTTCCCGGCAGGTCTCGTATCCGCATGCGCCGCAATTGAGTTCGTC
>CAYRTQ010000040.1:13955-19575 GCA_964426865.1 uncultured bacterium | reverse complement strand
AAGATCGTCCAGATGAACTACGCCGCGGTGGACGCCGCCAAGGACAACGTCTTCCAGGTCAATTACCCGGCGAAGGCCGACTCGACCATCAGCAAGCCGTCCGTTGTTCCCGCGAGCGCTCCGGAATTCGTCCGCGAAGTCACCGCCCGCATGATCGAGGGCAACGGCGACCTGCTTCCGGTTTCCGCTTTCCCGGTTGACGGCACCTATCCGGTGGGCACGACCAAATACGAAAAACGGAACGTCGCCACGGAAATCCCGATCTGGGATCCGGAAGTCTGCATCCAGTGCGGCACCTGCTCCCTGGTCTGCCCGCACGCCACCATCCGCATCAAGGCCTATGAGCCGTCGGCTCTGGCAAATGCGCCCAAGCAGTTCAGATCCGTGGACGCCAAGGGCGGTCCGCAGTACAAGGGCAAGAAATTCACCGTCCAGGTGGCTCCCGAGGACTGCACCGGCTGCGGCGCCTGCGTGGCGAACTGCCCCGGCATCAAAAAGGACGCGGCTGGAAACAAGACCGACCGTCGCGCCATCAACATGGAAAGCCAGTTCACGAACCGTCTGCCGGAAATGGAGAATTACGATTTCTTCCTCTCCATTCCGGATACCGACCCGGCGCTCTTCAATTCGGGCACGGTCAAGGGCAGCCAGTTCCTCCGTCCGCTGTTCGAGTACTCCGGCGCTTGCGCGGGTTGCGGCGAGACTCCCTATGTCAAGCTGCTCACCCAGCTCTTTGGTGAGCACGCCATCATCGCCAACGCCACCGGATGCTCCTCCATCTATGGCGGAAACCTGCCCACCACACCGTATACCTGCAACGATGAAGGCCGTGGACCGGCATGGGCCAACTCGCTCTTCGAGGACAACGCGGAATTCGGCTTCGGCTACCGCATGACCCTCGACAAGTTCAACGAGATGGCGCGGGAATACCTGGCCAAGGAAGTGGCGGATGGTGTTGTGGACAGCGCTCTGGCCGAGCGTATCACCTGCCAGGACCAGACCACCCAGGCGGGCATCGAGGCCCAGCGGGCCAACGTGGCCGAACTGAAGAAAGCGCTCGAATCCAAAGCGGCGACCGATGTCACCGCCAAGCACCTCTCCAACCTGGCCGATTACCTGGTCAAGAAGGACGTGTGGGTTATCGGCGGCGACGGCTGGGCCTATGATATCGGATACGGCGGACTGGATCATGTCATCGCCAGCGGGCGTAACGTGAACATCCTCGTGCTCGATACCGAAGTCTACTCCAATACCGGCGGCCAGATGTCCAAGTCCACCCCGCGCGGCGCCACCGCCAAGTTCGCGGCGGCGGGCAAGAGCATGGGCAAGAAGGATCTGGGCATGATGGCCATGAATTACGGCAACGTCTATGTGGCCAAGATCGCCATGGGCGCCAATCCGGCCCAGGTGGTCAAGGCGTTCTCCGAGGCGGCGGCCTATGACGGACCCTCCCTCGTCATCGCCTACTCCACCTGTATTGCCCAGGGTATCGACATGACCCACGGCATGGAAGAGCAGAAGAAGGCGGTGTCCAGCGGTCACTGGATCCTCTTCCGGTACGACCCGCGTCTCGCCGAGCAGGGAAAGAATCCGCTCCAGATAGACTCCAAGGATCCTTCCACCTCGCTCGAAGAGTATCGTTATGGCGAAAACCGGTACATGATCCTCAAGAAGAACGATCCGACCCGCGCCGACATGCTCACCCGCCTCGCGGAGAAGGATGTCCTGCGGTCTCTCAAGCTGTACAAGAGTCTGTCGGAAATGTCCTACGGCGAAGATCAGAAGTAAGTTCCGAGCCGAAAACGCAAAAACGAAAACGGATGGCAGCGATGCCATCCGTTTTCGTTTGGAAGTAATGAGCGCGAGAGTTCATGATTACTCGGCGCTTTTACCGTTGGACTGCTTTCAATACCCCCGTTTTTTCCCGATATTGTCCACCCGCCCGAACTCGGCATAGGGTGAACCGGTAAACGCGCCGTTGGGATAGATGGTGGGGAGATTTCCGGTACGCTCCATGATCTTCTCCGCGCAGCTCATGCTGAAGGAGTAGAAGAGCTGGTTCTGGAGCACGCCCGAGGTGGGGCATATCTTACGCTCCACGCCCGGCACGGCGAAGAGGCCATAGGTGTCGCACATGTAGCCCAGGTGCATATCCGCGCCGTCGGGCACCGTTTTCCCGGAGGAGAAGGCCATACCGCGGGTGGCGGGCCCGATGGATGCGGTCTTGCACCCCAGTTTTTTGCAGATATCGAGGAACGCCAGATCCTCCGGGTCGTCCGGCGCGCCGATGCCGAGGATGACCACATCCTTGTTCGTGCCCTTGAAGTTCTTGGTCAGCCCCCATTCCGGGCCGTGGCCGAAGACGGAGGTATAGATGCAGAGCCCGCCCATGCGGGTATTGGACTCGATGGCGAGATTCTCCCAGTACTTGCTGTAGACATAGACCTTGTGGCCGGAGAGGATGGCGTCCACCGCCAGGCCGGCGATCTCGCGGGCGACACCCAGTTCGCCTTCGATGAGAGAGAGCTGGTGGAGCGTTTCGGTGAAATAATCTTCGGCCAGGGGTTTCGTGAGGCTGACATACGGGGCCTTTTCGGTGAGTTTCGGCTCATCGCCCTTGACTTTCACCGCGACGCCCTCGGAGGCGAGGATGCGCACCGCGTCGGCGGTCATCATCCAGTAGGTGAGCATGCCCACCGCGCCGGAAACCGCGCCCATGGGATACTCCGCGCCGGGCAGCCACATGATGGGGCCCCAGGTGGTGCTGTAGGTATCGATCCAGAGATCGGAATAGGGGCGAATTTTGTACTGCTGATGCTCAGCGGAAATCAGGTGGGCGTCGGGAGTATCGCCGCACCAGGGAACCGCGCTGCCGATGACGAAAACGCCCTTCTTGCGGGGATCCTCGATCTTGCGGGCAATGATGCCGCCCAGGAGGAGATCGCCCTTCTTCACCTGATCATCGGGATAGCCGGGGGTGAATATGTCGGTGTCGCCGTGACGGCCGGGGTACATGTCCTCCCAGGGGCTGTGTCCCACATCCCAGGTGGTGTAGCACTTCCCGCCGTTTTTATACGTCCGGGCGATATGACGGGAAGCTTCCAGAAGATTGTCGGATTCGGTATCACGGATTTTTTCCATGATTTCCCGGACCCGGGAAAGATACTGGACGGACAGCGGGCGCGGGTCTTTTTCCATGGACCGGGCCGTCGCGGAGAGACCGGCCATTCCCGCCGCGGTGAGCGGCAGAAGCCGGAGAACAGTACGGCGTTTCATCGAGCTGATATTCCTCCTTGAAAATCATGGCGCCCGCCGCCCCGCCCTTTTCCGGCGCCTCGCTCCGAATGGGAGGGGACGCCGCTCACACGCCGCGGAAACGGCGGGGAAAAGGGGATGACGGGCCGGGAACGATACCGGGGCATCGTGAAGAACCCGGCATCGGGGTTCATGTATGGATCACTATTCTCTTACTCTGTCAAGTCGATACTATTGGGGAAACGTGTTTCCGATGTGCCGGCTTCGACAAGCTCAGCCAGCGGCGGGCGCTCAGCCAGCATTGGGCGCTGAGCCTGCTGACACTGAGCCTGTCGAAGTGTCGAAGTGTCGAAGCGCAATCCACACAACACTATCGAGTTGACAGAGTACGCTTCTGATGTTCCATCCGCTGTTACCGGTAAAAAATGTCCCGCACATTCAGCCGTTTCAGGAAGTCCGCGGGGCAGGTCCAGTAATTGCTGTTTCCCTTGGTGACATTACGGTTCTCGACAATCAGCATACGGGTGCCGGGAGAAGTGAGCAGGCCGTGCCAGACCGAACATTTGATGTTGATGGCCTGAAAGGGAGCGAGTTCCATCGGTTTCACCAGGGAAGCGTCCGGGCCGTCGTCGCCAACGAGCATGATGGCTCTTCCCTGCATGAGGATGAAGGCCTCGTCGCTGGAATTGTGGCGCTCGATGTACCCGGGGAAGGGACATCCATTGTACGCCGCCGCCATCCAGTCGTGGCCGCTTTCAAAAAGGGGGGCGTATCCGGCCCCATGGAACAGACCGAGTTCGAAAAATTTTCCCAAAATCATCCTCCCTCTGTAATAATTTGCTCCCAAACAGCCGATTACATAGAGTACAGGCTCACTTCGCGGCGTTTCCACTCCATGGGAGAACCCGGCGACGGGAGACGTCCGCGCTTCACTCCTTCCGACGAAGAGCACGGGCGGCATTCCCCCATGATACCGTCGGCGTCCGGAACGGAACGCCCCGGGTATTGGACAATATATTGCAAAATAAAGCATAGGGTAGTGAAAAATCGCATGTTTCGATTATATAAACGGCGGCTTCTCCTTTTCCTTTCGCTTCTCCTGCCGCTTCCGGCGGGAGGCGCTCCGGATATCGCTACGAAATCCGCCGTGGTTGCGGCGGGACCGGATGCGGTCGCGCCGCCATTTCCCGTTCCTATAACGGAACCTTCACCGGGCGAAGCGACGCCCAAGCACGAACTCCTGACCGGAACCTGGAGCGGCGGAGGATGCACGTACCGTATCGATCCCGGGGGAATGCTGTGGATTCAAAGGATCGGCGCGCCCTCGGATACACTTCGCGGACGGTATTCCTGGTTCCGCATGGGAAAGCATGACTGCATCTCCATGCAGCGGGAGGGCGGAGACATACTCTCCCTCCAGGTGCTGCTGATCGGCGAGGTGACCGAATCCCGGGCGGTGATCGCCCTGGGGACACCCTTCATGCGGGCGGAAAAGGGCAAGGGAATTCCGGGGGTCTGGCAACACCTGGACCGCCTGAGCCGTATGGAATGGAAATTCGGAGCGGAAACGGCGGAATACCGGAGGACGATTTACAGTCCCCGGCCCGGGGGTGAACAACGGGTGGAGTCGCGAACCGGAGTGTATCGAGAGGCAAGCGGCAAATATGAGGAGGGGAGCTTCCAGCTTTCCTTCGAGGACGGAAGCCGGGCGGTGATACTCCCCATCGTGTATCGCAACCTGATGTATGTTTTCGATCTCAGCCCCGCGAAGTCCCTCTTTTCACGGGTGCGTGAACCGGTGACCGACGCCGGGCGGGTTACCTCGGGAACACGGGAAGGGAAGGAACAAAGGGGCGGAGGAACAGAGGAGCAAAGGGAAAAAGACTGAAGGGAGAACGCGGGATTACCGGAATGAAAAAACGATAGGGGCGGGCCTTCGCGCCCGCCCTTGCCGCTCCCGCGTTCACACCCGCATTGAATGCGCCGTCGGGATTTCCTGATTCCAGCCAATATCCGGCCTATCGGCATTTTCCCCGCAGATCGATCTCCCAGATATCCGCCACCCGGCGGTCGCGGATAACAAAATACCGGTCGAACATATTGATTGTGGGATCGCAGTGGGAAACGACCAGTTCCACGGTATCGCCCGGTTTGAGCCGTACGCCCTCATCGGGGACGGATACCCTGCCGTATTCATCCCCGAACCAGTCATAGACCAGATCGCCTCGGGGACGGACCACGCGGGGAACGCCGCCATCGCGGTAAAGCGCTTTCAAACCGGCGTCCACGGTGACGAATCCCGGGTGGTTCGCGCTCACCACGGTGGAAAGCAGGGTCAGCGCGGTCCCGAATGGCGCTCCCCCCT
>CAYRTQ010000040.1:0-13861 GCA_964426865.1 uncultured bacterium | reverse complement strand
CCCCCCTCCTCTTTCCAGCCGATGCCCAGATATTCGGCGTCCATGAACACATATGACCCGAGCTGCATGTCGGTGAGTTCGGGAACCGTAGAATCGATGTCGAAAGCGCCGGTGCCCGTGCCGGTGAGAATGTCGCAGGGGAACCCCGCTCCCCGCAGCGCCCGAACCACCGCAGCCGCCCGTTCCATGCAGTTCCGGGAGGCGCGTTCCCGGTCCCGGCGGCCCGGGATGTGCTGGACATGCCCGGCATAGGCCTGGACGCCCCGAAACCGTAGCGAGGACAGCATCCCGATGCAGGAGGCCAGTCCGAGCACATTCTCGGGAGCCACCCCGGTCCGCTCCTGCCCCACGTCCACATCCACCAGCACATCGAGGGTGAGCCCGCGCCGGGAAAGCGCCGCATGCAGCATCCGGGCGTTGTCGGCGTGATCCAGAACCGCCATGAGCGACGGGTCCATTTCCAGGCAATCGAGAAGCCGCTCCACCTTGGAAGGGGAAGCGACCGGTCCGGTCACCAGCACTCCCCGTAATCCGGCCCGTATCAAAGCCTCGGCCTCGGAAACCTTCGCCGCGCAGACTCCCGCCGCCCCCGCTTCCATCTGGCGAAGGGCGATACGGGAACACTTGTGGGTCTTGGCGTGCGGACGCAGGTTTTTCCCCGCATTCCGGGCGTATTCCTGCGCGAACCGCAGATTGCGCTCGAACGCATCGAGATCGAGAAGCAGGCAGGGGGTATCGAGATCATACCTATGTGAACCGATCAGGTTTCTCATGGATGACACCGTCAGGTTGGGGTGAAGCGGCGCGGGATCGTGACAATGCGGCGTCAGATGAGCGCCGGTCAGTGATTGCTGAAAAGCCGTACGAACTTCTGGAAAAAAACGGGATCGAAATCCCGGAACATCTCGTTCCTCATGATTTTCATGGCCTCGAAGGAAGAGTATTCCTTGCGGAACGGCCGGTATGAGGTCAGCCCTTCGAACGCATCGGCGATGGCGCATATCCGTGCATGGGGATGGATGCTGTCCCCGCGCAGGTTACGGGGATACCCGGAGCCGTCATGACGCTCATGGTGCTGGGAAATGATGATCAGCGATTCCCGGGTCAGCATCTCCTGCTCGGAAAGGAGCTTGCAGCCGTCCTCCACATGATTTCGCATCACTTTCCATTCTGTCGGAGTGAGCGGCCCTCTCTTCATGAGGATATCCTGCGGAACCCGGCATTTCCCGATATCGTGCAGGAAGTACCCCGCCGCGGCCTTCTTCACATCCTCCCCATCGAGGTCACCCATGAACTCCCGCATCAGGCCGACACTGAAAATTCCGACATTGATGGAGTGATTGAAGACGCTGAAATCGAAGGTGGTCAGACGTATCAGGCTCTGCAGAACGGCGGCGTCCTTCAGAATCAGATCCATCACCCGTGAAATGACTTTTTCAAACCGTCCGACCAGATCGGCCCTGGGGCTCTTGAAAAGCTGATCCGCGGCAAACCGGATGGATTGGTAGGCTATCGAGGCTTTGTCGTCGAGAGAGAGTTCCGAAGGTGCGAGGATGGTCTCGAGATTGTTCTGGACATGCATGTGGTACTGATACTGATCTCTCTTGCTGATATAGAACCGCTCGATGGAATGCCGCCGTATCTGATCGGCGATATCTTCCCCCGTTTTCTGCCCATTCGCGCAATACAGCGCCAGATTCCCCTCTCCGGTCCGGAAGAAGATATCGAACGCATGCACGGTATCCCCGCGAATCGTTTCACGGTCGATAGCCACAAAGGAACAGCTATCCACTATACCCTCACCTCGCATGACATTGAAGCTCAGAAGCAGGCCAAACTCTTGTTTCCGTCGCGCCATAAGTTATGAGCAGAGGCAAAGATATGGCCTGATATACCAGTTGTCAATAGTAATCACTGCATGCCGGTGTTCCCGCATCGGCGGGGATATGATCCCTTTGGTTTTCCGGGGCATCGTTTCCATCCCGCTTTCTCCTCTCCCCGGAATACCCGCGCCCTCACGTTCCTCGACGGGATACTCCTTGATCGCCGGGAGAATATGCGGTATTTTATCCTGATTTTCCTATGGCCGGAACCAACCGGCATCCTTTCATTCACCCCGCGAAAACGGAGTTCTTCATGAATATTCCCGCAACCATCTTCGAGGCTGTCATGATCCTGTGCTGGGGCATATCCTGGCCCGCCGCGCTGCGGAAAACCTGGACCAGCCGGAGCGTGGAAGGCGTTTCCCTGATTTTCCTCTGGCTCGTTTTCATCGGCTACGTTTCCGGAATCCTGTTCAAAATATTCGCCGCGCGCACTGAAGGATTCATCAACCCGGTGATTATCCTGTACCTTTTCAACTTCTTCATGGTGGGGGCAGAACTGATCCTCTACTACCGGTTCAGGGGAAACAAGTCTCCGGTGCGATGATATGCAGCGTCTGAGCGCGGAGAATACGGCTGGTCCTGACCGGGTATCGCCCGCATGGGCCGGTTGCACAGGCGCTTTGGCTGGGTAAGGAACGCCCTTCTCCCTCCCGCTTCCGTACCTTTCTGGTGCGCCCAGAAAAGCGCCCAAAGAGGGCGGATCCATGAAGAACCCAAGACGCCCTATTTACCGCATGGCTTCCGGGGAATTTTCCGGGACGGGAGAAAACCGCATCAGCGCCGTTTACCGTGGCATAAACAAGGGGGGTGGGTATTGGTCCCGCCCCCCTTATACATGCTGTTCACCCGTTCCAAGCCGTGACGCCTACATCCTTTCCGGCGCTTCGATTCCCAGCAGGGAGAGAAGGG
This sequence comes from uncultured bacterium, assembly GCA_964426865.1. Lineage (GTDB taxonomy): Bacteria > Latescibacterota > Latescibacteria > Latescibacterales > Latescibacteraceae > JAWLHT01. The sequence goes on along the minus strand of CAYRTQ010000040.1, from coordinate 11,066 downwards.
TGATGAGCGTCCGCCGCACAGCCAGGCAAATACGGATACGGCTCTCGCGGATCGAAGGGTCCTCCGCCGAGAGCACCGGGCATTCGTTGTAAAAGATGCTGAAACGGCGCGCGATGTCGAGCGCGGTGTTGGCGAGGATTCCGGGATTCCGGTTGGCCAGGGCGGCGGAGATATCGTCGCCGGTGAGCGCCAGACGCAGCATAAGGTTCCATTCGGCGGCATGGGTAACCCGCACCGTCTCCTCCCCCGCTTCCGGCAGAGCGCCGTATTTCCTCAGGATGGAGGAAATGCGGGTGCAGGAATACTGGATGTAGGGTCCGGTGTCTCCGGTGAACGATATGGCGGATTCCCAGTCGAAAATCACGTTGCGGTTGGGCCGTACGGACAGGATGGCGAACCGCACCGCGCCGATTCCGATGATGCGGGCGATGTCGGCACGGTCCTCCGCGGGAAGGTCCGGCCACTGCTCGTCCACCTTCTCACGGGCGCGGCGGATGGCCTCGGCGAGGAAGTCTTCCAGGAGCACCACATTCCCCTGACGGGTGGACATCTTTCCTTCCTTGAGGAGGATGTAGGAATAGTGGATGGCTTCCGGCGGCGTCTTCCCCATGGCGCGGATGATGATTTCGAGCTGCTCGAAGTACATCTTGTGGTCCTCGCCGAGGACGATGAGATTCAGGTCTTCGGCGCGCTCGATTTTCTCCAGGGTGTAGGCGATGTCGCGGTACATGTACATGGAACTGCCATTGGCGCGCAGGAGCACGATGTACCGCCCCTCCTCCCGGGAATACCCCAGTTTCTGGAGATCGGCGACCTTCCGCCCCTGCTCGTCGGTGAACAGGGCGCCCCGTTCCTCCATCATGCGCAGGACCGCATCCATGCGCGGGTCGGTGAGGAAAGAGGACTCGCGGTCGAACGTGTTGTAGGAGAGACCCAGCCGTGAGAGGATTTCGAGCTGGCCGTTCAGGCAGATGTCCACAATGCGCCTGAACGCGCTCCGCACCTCGGGATCACCCTTTTCCATGCGCTGGAGGAGTTCGAATCCCCGTGCCTCGAATGAGGGATCGTCCTTGGCGCGCTGGTTGGCCCGGACATAGAGATCGAGCACCTCATGGAATTCGAGCGTTTCCATCCCCTCGGTTTCCAGCATGAGAAGGGCGATCTGCTTGCCCATGTCGTTCACATAGTAATGTACATTGACATCGAACCCCTCGAACCGGAGGAGCCGGGCGATCACATCCCCGATAAGCCCGTTGCGCGCCCGTCCGATATGCGGGCTGGCGTTGGGATTGATGCTCGTGTGCTCCAGGATGGCGTTCCGCCCCTCGCCGCGATGGTCGGAGCCGAAACGACCGCCCTGTTCGCGCACTTCGCGCACCAGTCCGGCGGAAAACGCATCCCGATCCAGGGTAAAATTGACATAGGCCCCGACCGTGTCCACCCGCTGAACCAGCGGGGGATATTCCAGGCAGGCGATCCGCTGGGCGATGGGATGGGGCGCCGAACGCAGGATCTTGGAAAAGGCGAAAACAGCCAGTCCGATATCGCCGGGCTGGTTCTCCGGGGTGAGTTGGAAGTCGAACGCCGCCTGTTCCAGTTCCGGGAGGGCGGAAACGATAACCGCGCGGATATCGTCGTAGAGTTTCATCATATCTCCAGTCGATCACTCGTGAATGCGGTGAATCCGCAACCGTTCCATAAAGGGATTCCGGAAGGAAATATACACAATTTACCGCATGAGGCGCAAACACTACCGCCTGAGCGCCGTGCACTCGACACCACTCCTTTTCCCGATGTTTTTTTAATTTTTCTCAATTCGGCGTAAAAAACTCTCGGCGCTTCGCAGTTTTCCATGGGGAGATGCGATGACCGGACATGGCCTGAATGTGCCGGTTACACATGTGCGTTGGTGGGGTAAGGAATTCCCTTGTCCCTCCTGCTTCCTCCGTACTTTTCTGGTGCGCCCAGAAAAGCGCCCAAAGAGGGCGGTCCGGGAAAAGCCAAAGATTCCCCGGGTACGGCATGGCTTCCGGGGACCGCTGAACTCGCTGTCGCTCGAACAGCAGCGGTCCACTACCCCGGAATCCATTCCATACCCGGGGGGCTTTTCCAGGACAGGCCCCTACCACACCACCCACACCCGGCTTCATCGCTGGTTATGGCGAACGCCGAATCAGTGCCGTTTACCCACGGAAAACCGCGGAGCGCCAAACTTTTTAGTTGAGTTCCGCCCTTTCCTTTGTATTTTACCCGAAACGAGCCGTACGGCCGCTTTTTGATTCCGAACCATGCAGAGGGGAGACTACGCATGTCCGACATGAAATTCAGTGATAATTACAGCGATCTGAGCCGTGAGAACGGAGTGAATGCGGGATTCCAGTTCGAATTCAACTGCGAACGCTGCAACGACGCCTGGCGCACCGAGTTCGTCCCCTACAGCAGCGGACGGGCATCCGGCTGGCTGGGGAAAGCCTCGGGAATGTTCGGGGGAATCCTGGGGTCCGTCGGGGACGCGGTGGAGGGCCTGGCGGAATCCGGATACGGGAAAGCGCGGGACAAGGCGTTCCGTGAGGCGGTGGAGGAGGCGAGACACCACTTCCACCGTTGCGCCAAATGTTTCCAGTATGTCTGCGACGCCTGCTGGAACGAGGAAAAGGGGCTCTGCTACAACTGCGCTCCGAGCGCCGAGGTGGAAATCGAGGCCGCCCGCGCCCAGGGAGAGGTGTACGCCGCCGGGGAGAAAGCGGCGCTGGAGGGCATCCGCGCGGGGAAAAAGATGGATGTGAAGCGCAAACGCCAGTTGGTCTGTCCCGAATGCGGGGCGGAAACCCACGGGGCGAAATTCTGTCCCGAGTGCGGCGCGAAAATGGCGGTCCCTTCCAAATGTCCCGCCTGCTCGGCTGAAGTGGCTCCGGGCGCAAAGTTCTGCCCGGAGTGCGGGGCGAAAATGGCCCGCTAATCCGGTTTCCCTCAGAGACGCGGAAAGAATCGCCGGTCATGCGGACCGCGGTTCGGATGAATGAGCGCACGCAAAAAAGCGAAGGCGGGAGCAACGCCCCCGCCTTCGCTTTTTAATTATTCCCGAACACGCCCGGGATCAGAACTTTTCCGCCTGCACCTCGACCATTCTCCCGGTTTCTTCGGTGAGCGCCCGAAGCCGGTCCACCACGTCCCCGGTGAGCGCCTGGGGAGCGAGACGCCACTCCCAGTTGCCGGTGGCGGTGGAGGGCCGGTTCATGCGGGAGTCCCCGCCCAGATTGAGGATGTCCTGAATGGGGATGATCGCCCAGTTGCACACGGAGCGCATGGCCATGGTCACGAACTCCCAGGCGACATTTTCCGAAGTCACCGTACGTCCGATGTAATTGAAGAAGCGGCCCTTTTCCTCGTTGGACGCCTCGCCTTCGAACCATCCCCGCACCGTGTTGTTGTCGTGCGTCCCGGTATACACCACGCTATTGGGAACATGGTTGTGCGGAGCGTAGGGATTCTTCCAGGGATCGTCGCCGAACGCGAAGAGCAGGACTTTCATCCCGGGGAAGCCATACCGGTTCATGATTTCGCTGACATCCGGAGTGATCACCCCGAGGTCCTCGGCGATAATCGGGAGATTCGGGAATTTCTCCTTGAGAGTATCGAAGAAGCTCTCCGCGGGGACCTGCACCCAGCGTCCGTTCACCGCGGTGGTCTCCGCCGCCGGAACCTCCCAGTACGCCACCAGCCCCCGGAAATGATCGATACGCACCATATCGAAAATGAACTGGTTGTGGGCGAGACGATTCACCCAGAATTCATACCCGTGCTGTTTCATGGAATCCCAGTCATACACCGGGTTTCCCCAGAGCTGGCCGGTGGAACTGAAATAGTCGGGCGGAACCCCGGAAACCGCGGCGGACTTCTTGTCCGGGGTGAGTTTGAACCGTCCGGGATATTCCCAGACATCCGGGCTGTCGTAATTCACATAGATGGGGATATCGCCGATAAAACGGATCGCCCGGTCGTTGCAGTATTTGCGGAGCGCGCTCCACTGGGAAGAGAACACATACTGGATGAACTTGATATGCTCCAGCTCGCGGGCGAACTCCCGGTCCACCTGTTGCAGGGTCTCGGGATGACGGTCACGGTATTCCGCGGGCCAGTCCCCCCACATGGCGCCGTTGAATTTCTTCTTGAGCACCAGGAAACGGGCGAAATCGTCCAGCCAGTATTTGCTGCTTTCGGTGAACCGGTCGAATTCCGCACGGTTCCGCGAGTCCTTTTCAAACCGGGTAGCGGCTTTTTCCAGTATCGCCCGCTTGTACTCGTTCACGGACGGAAAATCGACCCGGTCCTGACGGGGAAATGACGGCGCACCCAGATCCTTCTCATCCAGAAGGCCATCCTCGATCATCTTTTCGAAACTGATGAAAAGCGGATTGCCGGCAAAGGCGGAAATGGAGCTGTAGGGGGAATTCCCGTACACCATCTCCACCGGGTTGACCGGCAGGACCTGCCAGTATGTCTGGCCGGACGCCTGAAGGAAATCGGCGAACGCATACGCTCCCGGCCCCATATCCCCGATTCCGAAACGGGAAGGAAGGGAGGATATGTGCAGGAGGATCCCACTCCCTCTTGTATCCATAGGACAATCCTTTCACCAATATTGCGCAATGGCATGGAGAGGAGGGCGAACGCCGCGGCACATTCCGTATCCCGCCGCATTCGGCCTCATCCGAATTTCTTTTTGAACAGAGCCGCCGTGGTGTCCTGCGGATGGTTCGGCAGTTCCACCGGGGATTCCCAGTCCTCGGGCACCTGGTCGAGACGCACCGGTTTCCCGTCGTTGAGGAGCACCGAACGCCAACCGGCGAGAAACACATTCGTCTTGTGCAGGATCTGCTCGGTCGTTTGAGGCATCTCCCCATAGAGCGCCATATTCTGGTATGCCCAGATGGTGGGGGCCCATATCTCGGTTTTGGAGAAGGGATATCCGGTCCCGGTGCGGATCGTGAAACTCTCGCCGCCGTACGCTTCCGGAGTGTGGATCTGGATGGTTCCCCACGATCCGCTGACCTGGTGCAGGGTGCCGTAGAAGGAATTCCCGTCCTTGTTCCGATGCTCGAAAGTCAGCACGCCCGGAGGACTGTACCAACTGTTGGCGCGGTACGCCACGGACACCACCGGGTTTCCCGCCTCCGCCACCGCCTTGCAGACCAGATAGAGACCATGCACCCCGTGCGTGGGATAATCATCGAAGGAGTTGGTCGCGCTGTAGCAGATGATATTCTTTCCGCTGGCCCAGGATTTGGCGCGGGTGATGGCCTCGTTATGCTCGTGGCCGGAAGGCGCCAGAATGGGCGCCTTGTACCGGGTGGCCATGTCGATGATCTTTTTGGCCTTCGCCAGTGAATTGGCGAACGGGCGGTTGATGAGATTGGGCAGTCCGGCTTTCAGGTACGGCTCATGGATGATGTGATTCCAGGCGTGATTGTAATACCCGCCGGAAATGATCCCATCCACTTTCCCCAGCATGTCGTCGTGATTTCGCACCGCCTCGCAGCCGTAGATTTTGGCAAACTCCCGGGCCTTGTCATACTCGATATCCCAGCAGTGGGTGATGCGCATATTCGTGAACGGGGTATCCTTTTCGCCGGCCCGGGCGTTGATCAACGGTCCCCAGAGGCCGTTGAGATGGGAATAGGACATCACGTTCAGACATCCCACCCGGAAAACACCCGATGCGCCGCTCCGGTTCTGCGCCTGCGCGACGGATACCGTCCCCGCCGCGGCCGCCGCCGCTCCCACCGCCGCTTTCCCAAGGAATGTACGACGGCTGTTGCTCTCACCCTCCATGCTCCCCTCCTGAATTATGGATTCCATTGTGTCGTGATCAAATATCCCGTATCTGTAATTTAATGGCGCGACACCCTCAAGTCCACGCGTTTTTCAGGAGCGGAGAAGATTCGCCCGTCCGGTCACCGCAGGAGAGTCATTTTCCCCTGGCCGCGATACGCTCCCGCCCGCATGGAAAAGAAATAGGTTCCGCTGGCGACGGGATTTCCCCGCTGGTCCCTCCCGTTCCAGACCGCGCGGTGCACCCCGGCGGACACCGTCCCGTCATGCAGCACCGCCACGGTACGCCCCAGCGCATCGTGTACGGTGAGTTTCGCCCGGCACGCCACGGGCGCCCGGTATTCGATCACCGTGACGGGGTTGAACGGATTGGGAAGGGCCGGCCCGACCCGGAACCCCTCGGGAACTTGTTCCCCCGCGGATGTTTGCTGATCCCTCACGAAACTGATGATGGAATTGAAAAACACCGGGCAGACCGTGTCATTGGCCAGGGCATTGGGGTGGGAATCGCTGCCCTCATGATTCGGCTCGTATTCCCAACGCAGAAAGTTGTCCTCGTCGGCCACCTCTCCGCGGAAGTCAAAGCATCCCAGATTCGGGCGGACGCCATCCTCCACCAGAAACTCCGTCCTGACCCAATTCGAAAACTCGGCGGCTCGTTTGGCGCTATCCGGATCGGTGGCGTTGCGATGCAGCGGCGGCAGGGTCCACACCATGAATTTTGTTCCGGGAAAGGAATCGAACCGGCTCCGGAGCGCACGGTACTGGAGTTTGTACGACTCCAGGGACTTTCGGGCGGAATAGAGGCCCGGATTTCCGTCATCAGGGAGTATGGCGCTTCCGGGATAACAATGTTTCCAGATCACCACATGGTACTGTCCGGCATATTTTGCCAGTTGCTCCGGTGTAAAGGTCTGCGTAAAGTACTCATAGGGATAATTGTCGTTCTGAGGGCTGGACCACTCTTCGGAAAAACGGTAATCGACGCCATGCTCCTGATTGTAGTCCCGGAACATCTTCGATATCCCCCCGGCGCCCTGAACAAGATTCCCTCCGGTCGAATGGTGCAGAAAATGGATTTTCACCGTTCCGGCGGCAGGCTCCACGGCTCGCGCGGACGCGAACGGAAATGCCGCGGTCAGTGAAATGAACAGCCTCCGTGTGATCCCCATGCGTGTTCTCCCCCTTGTGGTTCCCGAAATGGCCGTCTTGCTGAAACCGGCTGGTGCATTCATGTCATCCGGGCGTGAAACTCCCCGGGATAATGTAAAAAACCTATTCCGGCAAGTCCATATCCGATTCGACCGGTTCAGATCCGCATTCAGCGACCGAATCCGTCCTTTTCCTCCTCGATATCTGAAAAGAGAGCTTCCGGAGATGCGTGGGACCGATGGCTTTCCTTACCACCCTTACGAGAAACGGTTCATCTCGGGGCGACTCCGCCTCTCCCGAGAAATCGGGATAATCCGGGATGTATTCCACCCGGAATTCCCCACTTACCGCACGGGGACGCCGCACTCCGGAACAGGGGAACCGGAAACGGATTCCCCGGAAAGTTCGAGCGAGGATATCCACTCCGGCGCCAACTCGAAAAGCTCCGGGATCCGGCGGACCAGACGGGGTCCCTGTTTCCAGAAAACGGGACCGTCCACCTCACGCACCATGCTCTGGGGAACATTCCTCCGCAGCATTTCGACCATTTCCCGGAGATCGCCGTTGCGTGCGATCATGTTGCGGAACGCAAAAAGCGCCACGGGCTTGCGGATCGCCTCCATGTTCCGGAGCAGCGACACGTTCCCGATGGCTTCATGATTACGGGTGGTAATGGCGTATCCGAGAACATATACTTTCCCGCCGGAACGAATGGTATCGAGAAGTTCCAGCATCCCGGTCCGCACCTGAAGATATTTCAGCATCTGCTCGGCGATGTGCAGTCGCAGGATATCCCTGACATAGACATCCCCCCGCATCACCGGGTTGCAAACCACCGCGAACGCCGCGCGATCCTCACGTTCCAGGGTCATCAGGGCAAGCGTGGCGCCCAGGCTCACTCCGAAAAGGCCGATGGTACGCACTCCGGTTTCTCCGGAAAGATAATCCATTGCGCACCGAATATCGGACAAATACTCCGGAATGGAATAATCCTCCCATTCGCCGTCGCTCTCCCCACACCCGCGGTAATCGAACCGGAGCACCGGGTAACCGAAACTCGCCAGCGACCGGGCATAATTCACCAGAAATCCCTGTGTCTCCATATACTCGTCCAGGAACGGAGCGCACATGACAATTCCCGTTCCACGGGGAGTTCCCTCGGGATAATGAATCACCCCGAACAACTCGTCATCCCCCTGAAAGAAAAATCGTCTCTCTTCCCTGCCCGCGGATGCATACTTTCTAAACAGAAAAGAGACATCACATCGGGTATTCCCATATACCGGGGAATCTCTTGCGGTTTCCCTTTCCCGCATCGCGCTGTCCCCTCCAGAAACGGGGGGAATCTCATAACAGTTCGGACGCCGGGGAACTCTCATGCTCCGCACCTCTCAGGTTCAGCCGTTCCCGTACCATTTCCATCACCGTTTCCGAACCCCGGTCCGCCATGCGGCGTTCGGCTTCTTCGCGATCAAGAATATTCTGGCGCACCAGGCCGGCGTACTCGTGCGCGTAGGGGTGATATCCATGCCGCTCGATATGACGGGCGTTGGCGAATGAGTTCAGGAGACAGTTCGTCGAGGTGAAATCGGTATCTCCGGGTTTCACCCATCCTCTCGCGGCGATACGGGCAAATATCTTCTCCTCGTCATACTCCTCAAATGCGAGGGGATGGACATACAGGGGGAAATGCGCGGTATCGGCAAAATGGCGGGGCTGTATGAAGAAAGCGTCCAGCTTGTCTCCGATCACGCTGCGGATCGCTTCCCGGATGGGGGTCTGGACGGCCCGAACCAGTTCAGGGCTCAGTTTCAGGAGAGACGATTTGATCCCGGCCTGTCCCGGAGACCAGCCATAGGCGATGAGCGGAATCCTTTTCTCGATCGCCATGCTGAACATGGTTCCCTTGATGAGACTCATGCAGGAAACGCAGATGGCGCTCGTGCGTTCGAGAGCCTTGGGAGAATACAGGTCTCGTTCGAGAGAGGCGGCGAACAGGTCGCGGAGCGCGGTGAAAGAGGGCTGGACAACATGGCAATCGATCCCTGCGGACCCGGTTATGGTCCGTATGTTATCCTTGGCGCGCCCGGAGATGAACCCCTGATCGAAAACCACGGCGAGCGTCCGGAGCCGGTATTCTTCCGCGAGCATAAGGAGCGTGTACGTGCTGTCCTTCCCCCCGCTATAGCTCACCAGGCAATCATATTCACCATCGCGGGGCATCGTTCTGATATACTCGAGGAATTTCTCCTTCCAAAAAGTTTTCTGCTCCGTTGTCAAAGGATTCCTGGCTTGTGAGCGGCAGTACTGGCAGACCCCTCCCGTATCGAAAGAAACTCCGGGCACTCTCCCCGATAACCCGCATTGCACGCATGTCTGGTCGGAAACGGCGGTATTCATACACCCTCTTCTCTCTGATGGATACAAAACATGATACTCGTTCAGGGGACTAACGGCAACACGGTTCACGTTGGCTTTCTTTATGCTGGCTTCGACAGGCACAGCCAGCGCGATCGCCGAGCTTGTCGAAGCGACCCCCACGCGAAGTGAATCGAGTCGAAACGAACGGCGGTATGATCCGGGGATTCAAAAGATTGAAACGATGAAAATCGGATGGAAGCCTTCCCATTCTTCAGTTTTCATCATTTTTATCATGCGCGGCGCCGGAACAGGCCATCTTTACACATATGTATTTTATTTCCCCCGTTATTGATTTGCCGAAGCCATCATGGAAACCGTCTCCGTCCCGGAGAACGAACGGTAAGACTCCAGAGGGCAGGAGGCGGGCAGCCGCCGGAGATGCGCGGTGACCAGGGCGCGTTTTTCCAGTTCTTCCCGGAGACGGCCCACCTGGTGCGGCGAGAGTCCGGTATCCAGGGCCATCTCGCCATCGTCCATTCCCCGCGAAACCCCGAACATCACGGCATCCACCACGGGATAGGCGGCGGAGAAATAAAACTCCTCGTCGCTCACCGGAAAGCTGTAGGTATCTGGCGAGGGAGTGCGGGTGCGGATCTCCTCCGGAATCCCCAGATACTCCGCCAAACGGAATACCTGGGTCTTGTAGAGTTGGGCGATAGGTTCCACATCCACTCCCCCATCGCCATACTTCACATAGAATCCCTCTGCGGCCTCGGTCAGGTTCGTGGTGCCGATCACGGCGTATCGACGGCTTTCCGAGGCATGGTAAAGATAGGTCATGCGCACCCGCTGCTTGATGTTGGTGGCGGCGGTAAGCGCGAGATAATCGGAGAGATGGAGCTGACGGCTCGCGGTATCGCCCTCGGGAGAACGCACTTCGAGCCGGTACAGACCGAACCGGGTATCGTCGAGAAGCCCATCGGGCAGGCGCAGACGATAGGACCAGCCCTTCCCGAAATCGGGGAAGATTCGGTGGACGATGGCTTCCCGTTTCACATAGACCCCAAAGGAGTCCAGAACCGGGGTGATATCGGCGGTTTCCATTTCAACACCGTATTGACGGCAGAGGACTTCGGCGAGACGGAGGCTTGAAGGCTGGGATTCACGCTCCGGGAGCCGCAGTCCCACCACCCGGCCATTCCCCAGCGCCCGCACAGAAAGCGCCAGCACCACCGCGGAATCTATCCCGCCGCTCACTCCCACCACCGCCCCCCTTCGATGGAGCCGGTCGTTGACCTCACCGCGGAGGAAGTCTTCCAGACGAGCCGACATATCCGCATAATCGGCGGAGGACACAATTTTATCAAGAATCATACGGGAACCCTTCCCCCTTCATCGGCATTGGTTTCCGGTATCGACCAGACGCTCGGACATTCGGCAAGCTCTTCCGCGCTCCTGCCGAGGAGAAAACGGTCAGCTTTTCCCGAGCTGTTCCTGGGCAAATCGCGACAGATATCCACCACCTTCGGAATCTTGAAATCCTCCAGGTTGGCCCGGAGAAAGCTCCTGACCACATCGGGAAGCCGTTCTTCGCCCTCCCTGAACACGAGATACAACCGTATGGCATGTCCAATGACCGCATCGGGATATCCCACGGCGACCGCTTCGAGCACTCCGGGCATACGGCTGGCGGCATCCTCGATCTCACGGGGGCTCACTTT
>CAYRTQ010000039.1:0-19777 GCA_964426865.1 uncultured bacterium | reverse complement strand
AGGTAAAAAGTGTTTTCCTTGCCATACCCGCCCGGAGTGGGATGTCTTTCCTTCCACGCCGTTTACGGGGGGAAGGTGGCCGCAGGCCGGATAGGGGGCCGCGGGTCACCGAGTGTCACCAAACTTTTTCCAGTTGAAAAAGCAGTACTCTGTCAAGTCGATACTATTAGATAAATGTGGTTCCAATGTGCTGGCTTCGACAAGCTCAGCCAGCGGTAAGCGCTCAGCCAGCGGTGGGCGCTGAGTCTGCGGACACTGAGCTTGTCGAAGTGTCGAAGCGCAATCCACCAAACACTATCCAGTTGACAAGGCGCTATCGCGGGAGCGCTCCCGGCCCGCGCCACGACGGATCGCACACCGGGGAAAGACGGGCCGTTCTTGTTCGTATAAAAATAAGGCTTGACAATCCCCGTGTTTCTCTGTTTATTTACCTGAAATAGCAATAATCTTTATGGAGGAAGTAACAAGGGTATGATGCGCATGTTCTATCAGAGCTTCATCTGGTGGTGGTACCACAGAGGATAGAACTGCGCCCATTTCTTTGTCTGAATATTGCGAAAAGTATTCTATGACCGCCGGGCGCCCGGTGGTTTTTTTTTGCCCTTTCTTCAGAACAACTCACCTTTCAACCATAGGAGAACGCCATGAAACACACCCTGTTCCTCGTTGCGGCCTGCCTCCTCCTCCCGGTGTCGGGCCGTGCGCAGGATACCTCCCTGGTGGTTTACAATACCGATCTGGCGCTGGTGCGCAAGGCGGTGGACCTGGACCTAGTCAAGGGACCCCAGACGGTGACGTTCACCGCGGTTTCGGATCGCATCGATCCAACGTCCGTCCGGGTCGAATCGCCCGACGGCAGCGTGAAACTCATCGAGCAGAGCTTCCAGTTCGACCTGGTGAACGCCCAGCGCATTTTGCAGGATACAGTCGGAAAACCGCTCTCGGTACGGATGAAAGGCGGCGACATCGTTCAGGGAACGCTCCTTTCCACCGGCGGAGACATCGTGATCCGCGATGCCGGGGGCAAGGTGAACGCCCTGCGCGCCGATACCATCGAGCGCTTCGAGTTCCCGGAACTGCCCGCCGGGCTGGTGAGCCGTCCGACCCTGGTCTGGACGCTGAACAGCGGCAAGGCCGGGAAGAGCCGGGTGATCGTCTCCTATCTCACCGCGGGGCTGACCTGGCACGCGGAATACAGCGCGGTGGTGAACGCCGCCCAGACGGAGATGGAATTATCCTCCCTGGTGTCGCTGGAAAACACGTCCCGTGAATCGTTCCCGAACGCTCCGCTCAAGCTGGTGGCGGGCGCCGTTCACCGGGCGGCCATGCCTCAGCCCGTTCCGCGATTCGGGCGTAAGGAAGCCATGATGGCCGCTCCGGCCGCCGACCAGGCTACCGGCTTCCAGGAACGCGGAGTATCCGAGTACCACCTGTACGAACTCCAGGGGCGGACCACGGTGAATTCCTCCGAGATCAAGCAGATTTCCCTGTTCAACCCGGCAAAAACCGCGATTCAGCAGAAGTTCATCTACGATGTGAACAAGGACCCGGACAATGCGACCTCCAATATCGAGTTCGTCAATTCGGAGAAGGACGGCCTCGGGATGCCGCTGCCGGGGGGCAAGGTGCGGGTCTATCGCCGTGACACGGACAATTCCCCGGTGCTGGTGGGCGAGGATGTCATGGATCACACCCCGAAAAACGAGCGGGTCCGGCTCACCTTGGGCAGCGCGTTCGATATCAAGGCCGAACGCAGGATCATGGACAACCGGAACATTTCCCCCCGGGTCAACGAGCAGGATGTGGAAATAGACCTCCGCAACCAGAAGGACCAGCAGGTGACCGTTACCGTGGTGGAGCATCTCTATGGCGCGTGGGAAGTCACGAAGAAATCCCGGAATTTCGAGAAGAAAGATGCGAACACCATCGAATTCACGGTCACTGTGCCGTCGAACGGACAGACGACGGTGAGCTATACGGTGCGAAACCGCTTCTGACAAAAGAACAAGGGGAATACCACTCGACCGGGTCGAGGCGTTCATCCCCCATTCCCGGTTCAACAGTATATCCTTCGGGCATTTTGGAACACAGGCACATTCTTTATAGAGGAACCTTCCGTGATACGGCCCCGTTTTGAAGAATTGAAAAAACGCACCGGAGAGGGCAATGTCATTCCGGTGGTGAAGACCCTTCTCGCCGACACCGAGACCCCGGTTTCCGCGTATCTGAAGATACGCGACCGGAGCACCTATTCCTTCCTCCTGGAGAGCGTGGAGGGCGGCGAGAAGATGGCCCGGTATTCCTTCCTCGGCGCCGATCCCTTCCTGGTGTTCCGTTCCCGGGGCGACTCGGGCACGGTGCGGGATTTGAACACCGGAGGGGAGCGGCGGTTCCGGGGCAATCCCATCGCCGAACTGCGCGGCATCATGGACTCGTACCATGCGGTGGACCTGCCCGGGCTTCCCCGCTTCACCGGCGGCGGCGTCGGCTATTTCGCCTATGACGCGGTACGGCTGGTGGAGGACATCCCGGACCGGACACGCGATGATTACGGTATCGACGATATTTTCTTCATGTTCTACGACACCATTCTGGTGTTCGACAATATCGGGCACACCGTGTCCATCATCTCCAACGTGCATGTGAACGGCGCGGGTTCGCTGGAGGACCGGTACCAGGAGGCGGTATCCCGCATCGAGCGTCTGGAAACGCTTCTGGCGCGAAGAGTCGCCTCCGCTCCCGCGCGGGGAAACGGCCACGCCGAAGCGGTCCCCAATATCGATAAGCTTTCATTCATCAGGAGCGTCCTCCGCTGCAAGGAGTACATCAACGCCGGGGATGTCATTCAGGTGGTGCTCTCCCAGCGTCTGGAGCGCGAGTTGACCGTTCCGCCCTTCGACATCTATCGCATGCTCCGCACGGTCAATCCCTCGCCCTACATGTTCTTCATTTCCGCCGATCACGTGGACATCGTGGGGGCCTCCCCCGAAATGTTCGTGCGGGTGGAAAACGGGGAAATGGAAGTGCGTCCCATCGCGGGGACCCGCAAGCGCGGACAAACTCCCGAGGAGGACAACGCTCTCGCCGCCGAACTGCGCGGGGACGAGAAGGAGTGCGCCGAACATGTCATGCTGCTGGACCTGGGCCGTAACGATGTGGGGCGGGTGGCCCGCTATGGTTCGGTGCGGGTCGATGACACCATGTTCATCGAGCGGTACAGTCATGTCATGCACATGGTCAGTTCGGTGAAGGGGACGCTCAAGGAGGGCAAGGATCGTTTCGATGCCCTCCTTTCCTTTTTCCCGGCGGGAACGCTCTCCGGAGCGCCCAAGATACGGGCCATGGAGATCATCGACGAACTGGAAACCACCCGACGCGGCATTTACGGCGGCTGCATCGGCTATGCCGACTACCGGGGGAACGTGGATTCCTGCATCGCCATACGGACGCTGGTGATTCGTGACGGCAAGGCGTATGTCCAGGCCGGAGCGGGAATCGTGGCCGATTCCGATCCAGAGATGGAATACCAGGAATGCCTCAACAAGGCCGCGGCGCTTTTCCGGGCCATCGACATGGCGGAGAACGGCGAACTGACCGTTCCGGGACAGGAGGCCGCGGAATGATACTCCTCATCGACAATTACGATTCCTTCACCTACAATCTCGTCCAGTACATGGGCGAACTGGGCGCCGATCTCCGGGTTTTCCGGAACGATCGCATCACGGTGGAGGAAATCGGGCAAATGCATCCGGAGAAGATCGTCGTTTCCCCCGGCCCCTGCACTCCGAACGAGGCGGGGATATCGCTGGAGGCCATCCGGACCTTTTCCGGGAAAATTCCCATCCTGGGGGTGTGTCTGGGCCACCAGTCCATCGGACAGGCGTTCGGGGGGAAGGTGGTGCGCGCCCCGAGGCTCCGTCACGGCAAGACTTCGGAGATTCACCACGACGGCCGTACGCTGTTCGCCGGACTCTCCATGCCGTTCACCGCGACCCGCTATCATTCGCTCATCGTGGAGCGGGAATCACTCCCGGACTGCCTGGAAGTTTCCGCCTGGACGGAGGACGGAGACAATCTCATCATGGGCCTGCGTCACCGTGAGCACCCCACCGAGGGAGTGCAGTTTCACCCGGAATCCATTCTCACCCGCGAGGGGAAACAACTGATCGGGAATTTTTTGAAGATGTAAGGAGTGTTCCCCGCGAAATTCGCAAAGAGCGCAAAGGAAAATGAAATATCATCGATAACCCCGATTGCCCCTCAATCCGGAATGTCCGAAAGGGTATCGATGATGAATCCGCTCCTTTGCGCACGTTTCGCGAACGGTGCGGGAGAAATCTTTTTCTCTGCGTCTCTGGGAGATACAGTACGGAGGAAGCATGATCCAGGAAGCGGTAAAGAAAGTGGTGGAGGGACGGAATCTCACCCGTGAGGAAGCCCGCGACGCCATGGAGAGCATCATGAGCGGTGAGGCCACCGACGCCCAGATCGGGGGATTCCTGGTAGCCATGCGGCTCAAGGGGGAGACGGTAGAGGAGATCGCCTCCTTCGCCCGGGTGATGCGGGAGCACGCCACCCGTATCGAGACCAGCGCGTCCGGGGTGCTCGACACCTGCGGCACCGGCGGCGATGGCGCCAACACGTTCAATATTTCCACCATCTCGGCGTTCGTGGCGGCGGGAGCGGGCATCGTGGTGGCGAAACACGGCAACCGCTCGGTTTCCTCCAAATGCGGGAGCGCCGATGTGCTCATGGAACTGGGCATCCGCATCGACCTGCCGCCGGAGAAGGTCTCCTCCTGTCTGCGGGATGTGGGAATCGCGTTCCTGTTCGCCCCCAAACTGCACGCCTCCATGAAATACTCCATCGCCCCGCGCCGTGAGCTGGGCATACGCACCTTTTTCAACATCCTGGGACCCATGACCAATCCCGCCGGGGCGCGCCGTCAGTTGATGGGGGTATACAGCGAGAGCCTGGTGGAAACGGTGGCCGGAGTGCTGGCGGACCTGGGGAGCGAGCGGGCGTTCGTGGTGCATGGCGGCGACGGCCTGGATGAAATCACCACCACCGGCGCGACCGAAGTGGCGGAAGTGAACGGGGGCGCGGTGCGCCGCTACCGCATCCATCCCGAGGACTTCGGCATTTCCCGGACCTCGCGGGAGCATCTCCGGGGCGGCGACAGCGCGGCCAACGCGGCCGTGTTCACCTCGGTGCTTTCCGGAAAAACGGGGCCGGAGCGTGACGTGGTGCTTCTCAATTCCGCGTTCGCCATCTGCGCCGGGGGAAAGGCGGACACCCCCGGAGAGGGCCTGCGGCTCGCCGCGGAATCCATCGATTCCGGCGCGGCAATGGAAAAATATCGCCATTTGCGGGAGTACACGGGCGAATGACCGGAATTCTGGGAGAAATAATCGAATACAAGCGTACGTTCGTGGAGGAGTGCAAACGCACGCTGCCCCCGAGCGAGATGGAACGTCGGGCGCTCGAAACGACCGGAGGCCGTGATTTCGCCGGGGCGCTCCGGGAAAAAGGGACGCGCGGCTGCGCGCTCATCGCTGAAATCAAGACCGCCTCGCCCTCCAGGGGACTCATCCGCGACGATGTGACCGTGGAGAATGCCGCCCGCATCTACGAGGAAAACGGCGCGGCCTGCATCTCGGTGCTGACCGACGAGAAATTCTTCCGGGGTGATCTGGGAAGGCTGAAACGGGCGCGCGGAGCGGCGGACCTTCCTCTCCTGCGCAAGGACTTCGTCATCGATTCTTACCAGGTGTTCGAGGCGCGTCAGGCCGGGGCGGACGCGGTGCTGCTCATCGCCGCCTGCCTGTCCGACGCCCAACTGGACGAGTTCATGGCCATCGCCTCCCGGTTGCACATGGACTACCTGCTGGAAGTCCATGACGCGGAGGAAATGGAACGCGCCGCCCGTCTCGGAGCGCGGATCATCGGGATCAACAACCGCGACCTGCGCACGTTCCACACCGATCTCGCATCCACCGGTGCGCTGGCCCCGCTCGCTCCGGAGGGCGCGATCCTGGTGAGCGAAAGCGGCATCCACACCTTCGGGGACGTTCGCCGCGTTCACGCGATGGGCGCGCGGGCGGTGCTGGTCGGCGAGGCCATCATGCGGGAGGCCGACATGGGGGCCAAGGTACGGGAACTGGCGGGGAGATAGTATTTCGCGGAGAGGGGAAACATATCTCTCATAAGCTGCAAAGAGCATACAGGAAAAGCGGATAAAGATCGGGGAACCGCGCTTCGACAGGCTCAGCGCCCGCCGCTGGCTGAGCTTGTCGAAGCCGGCCAACCAGGGATTGCACCTGCTTTTTCCGGTTGACAGAGTAATAGAAAGCATTCACAATCACCATACATGATTCACCTTCATCTCATTTCACCCATCATCCATCGAGAGGAGTTCGTACCGTGAGTAACCAGATCATTCTTCCGGCGAGCGAAATGCCGAAACAATGGTACAACATTGTTTCCGAGATGACGAACAACCCGCCCGCGCCGCCCATGAACGGCCTCACCAACCAGCCCGCGGGTCCCGCGGACCTCGCGCCCATTTTTCCCATGTCCATCCTTGAGCAGGAGATGAGCGCCGACCCCTGGATCGACATTCCGGAAGAGGTCATGAACATTCTCTCCATCTGGCGGCCCACCCCGCTCGTGCGCGCCCGCCGTCTGGAAGAGTATCTGGGCACCCCGGCGAAGATCTATTTCAAGAACGAGAGCGTTTCTCCCGCCGGATCCCACAAGCCGAACACCGCGATCGCCCAGGCGTACTACAACAAGATCGAAGGGGTGAAGAACATCACCACCGAAACCGGCGCGGGCCAGTGGGGCACCGCCCTGTCGCTCGCCTGCAATTTCTTCGGGTTGAAATGCACCGTGTTCATGGTCAAAGTGAGCTACGAGCAGAAACCCTACCGCAAGTCCATGATGCAGCTCTGGGGCGCCGACGTGTTCCCCAGCCCGACCAACATGACCGCCGCGGGACGCGCGGTGCTCGAAATGGACCCGGACTGCCCCGGCAGCCTCGGCATTGCCATCAGCGAGGCGGTGCAGATGGCGGTGGCGGACAATGACACCAAGTATTCCCTGGGCAGCGTGCTCAATCACGTGCTGCTGCACCAGACGGTCACCGGGCTGGAAGCCATCAAGCAGTTCGAGATGGTGGACGATTACCCGGATGTGGTGATCGGATGCGTGGGCGGCGGCTCCAACATGGGCGGATTCACCCTGCCCTTCATCGGCCAGCGTATGCGCGGCCAGGCAAAGAAGAAGAACATCCGCGCGGTGGCGGTGGAACCGAAAGCCTGCCCGAGCTTCACCAAGGGCGTGTTCGCCTATGATTACGGCGACCAGGCGAAGATGACCCCGGCCATGCTCATGTATACGCTTGGCCACGATTTCATTCCCGCCGGCATCCACGCGGGCGGCCTGCGCTATCACGGCATGTCCCCCATCCTCTCCAAGCTCGCCAATGAGAAGGAGATCGAGGCGGTGTCCTTCTACCAGAACGAATGCTATGAAGCGGCGATGACCTTCGCCCGCACCGAGGGACTCATTCCCGCGCCCGAAACCTCGCACGCCATCAAGGCCGCCATCGAGGAGGCTCTGAAGTGCAAGGAAACCGGCGAGGCCAAGACCATCGCGTTCCTGTACAGCGGACATGGATTCGTCGACATGGCCGGATATGACAAGTATCTGGCGGGCAAGCTGGTCGATGTGGATTATCCCATCGAGGCCGTACACAAATCCCTGGAGAAGCTCCCGAAAGTGACTCCTCCCGTGATGTAAGGGAATACATGCGTTTCTTGCGGAGTACGCGGAGATTCCCTCCGCGTCTCCGCGAGAAGCGGTTGCAGTACATGCGGTTCCAAAGAGGAACCCTGTCCCGCGTTTCATCTTCAGGGGCGAACGGAATGGGTGTGGCCGGTTGAACGAACGCGTCCATTCATTTCCCTCTTTTTGCCCTGTGGTTCATATTCTTTCTTTTTCTTTCTTTTGCAGGTTCAGGACCATGCCATTCCCGGTAAAAATCTGCGGTATCACCCGCCATGACGACGCCCTCCTCGCCCGTGATCTCGGGGCATTCGCGATTGGATTCATCTTTTATCCGAAGAGCCCGCGTTATATCGAGCCGGAACGGGCGGGAGCAATCTCCCGCGCGCTCGGGTCCGATATCCCGCGAATCGGCGTGTTTGTCGACGCGGAAATCGAGGTGGTCCGGGAGACGGTCCAGCGGGCGGAACTCTCCGCCGTGCAGCTTCACGGCGCGGAGAGCGCGGAATACGCCCGTGAGCTCCGCGATGTCACGGTCATCAAGGCGTTTCGGGTCGGCGAAGGGTTCGATCCGGAAACACTGCGGGATTTCCCGGCGGAATATTTTCTCCTCGACACACTCGCCACGGACCGCTACGGCGGAACCGGCAAGCCGTTCAATTGGGCGCTTGCCGCGCCCTGTCACCCATATGGAAAAATCATACTCGCCGGCGGATTGAACGAAGGCAATGTCACGGAAGCCATCCGCGCCGCGCACCCCTGGGGGGTGGACATCTCCAGCGGAGTGGAAAGCAGCCCCGGAGTGAAGGACCCCGAGGCGCTGCGGCGGCTGTTCAGGGCAATCGAAAATCCGGGCGGACATCCCCACTCATCATCCGCCGTTTGATGTTCTTGCGGAACGGATTTCCTGTTTCCGCACGGTTTGGGCCAAGGCGCGCGAGAATGACGGCGCTCATGGCATCCACTGTGGCATAATCGATAATATTATCACTAACTGGGGAGAATCCAGGTGAACTCATTCAAATCATATCCGGACGGAGCTGGCCATTACGGGCGGTACGGCGGAAGATACGTGCCGGAAACGCTCATGCCGGTGCTCGTGGAAATGGAGCGCGCATACACCGCGGCGAAAGCGGACCTCGCATTCCGCCGGGAACTGGACCGTCTGCTCCGGGAGTACGTGGGAAGGCCCACGCCGCTCACCTTGGCCGAACGTCTCACCGGGAAGCTCGGCGGAGCGAAAATCTATCTCAAACGCGAGGATCTCACCCACACCGGAGCGCACAAGATCAACAACGCGCTGGGCCAGGCGCTCCTGGCGAAACGCATGGGACGGAAACGGGTGATCGCGGAAACCGGCGCCGGTCAGCATGGTGTGGCGACCGCCACCTGTGCGGCGCTCTTCGGCATGGAATGCGAAATCTTCATGGGCGCCGAGGACATGCGCCGTCAATCGCTGAATGTTTTCCGCATGCGTCTTCTCGGCGCGAAAGTGCATCCGGTGGAAGCCGGGTCGAAGACGCTCAAGGACGCCATCAACGAGGCCATGCGGGATTGGGCGCTCACCTGCGGCGACACCTTCTACATCTTCGGAACGGTCGAGGGACCGCACCCGTTCCCCATGATGGTCCGCGATTTCCAGAGCATTATCGGGCGCGAGGCCCGCGCCCAGATTCTCGAGCGCGAAGGCCGTCTCCCGGACATGCTGGTCGCCTGCGTGGGAGGCGGTTCCAACGCCATGGGGCTTTTCTACGAGTTCCTCGATGACCGTGACGTTCGCATGATCGGAGTCGAGGCGGGCGGGAAAAGCGCGAAATGGGGCGAGCACGCGGCCCGGTTTATGACCGGACGGCCCGGAGTGCTCCACGGCGCCTTTTCCTGGGTGTTGCAGGACGGCAACGGGCAGATCAGTCCCACCCATTCGGTTTCCGCCGGTCTCGATTACCCCTCGGTGGGGCCGGAACACTCTCTGCTGCGGGACCTGAAACGGGTGGAATACACCTCCGCGAACGATGATGAATGCGTGGAGGCGTTCCAATTGCTCTCCGAGACGGAAGGCATCATTCCCGCGCTGGAGAGCTCGCACGCGATGGCTCACGCGCTCAAGCTCGCCCCGTCCATGCGTCGCGACCAGATCATGATCGTCAACCTGAGCGGGCGCGGCGACAAGGACGTGAACACCGCCATCGAACGGATCGCCCTCTGACCGTACGCCAAATCTCCCGGTCAGTGCACGGACGCCGGATTCAGCCCGCGTACCATACGCGGCTCCTCCGCCGGTATGAGACCGGGAATACTCTTTTTCGCAAAGGTATATACGATGAACAGAATAGATGCACGATTCAACGATTTGAAGGCGAAGGGCCGCAAGGCGTTCATCGCCTACATCACCGCCGGGGACCCCTCGCTCGATTCAACCGCGCGTCTGGTGCGGGAATTCGAGAGCCGGGGAGTGGACATCATCGAACTCGGCGTGCCCTTCTCCGATCCCATCGCCGATGGCCCGGTGAATCAGGAAGCCGCCATGCGCGCGCTCAGGAATCCCATCGGCATCGGGGATATCCTCGGCATGGTCCGCGCGGTGCGGAAGGAATGCCGGATTCCCCTGATCTTCTTCGCCTATTACAACACCATCCTCGCGTACGGTCTGGAAGCGTTCGCGAACGACGCCGCGGATGCTGGCCTGGACGGCGCGCTGGTGCTCGACCTTCCTCCCGAGGAAGCGGCGGAGTACAAGCGGCTCATGGACTCCCGGGGCCTGAGCACGGTATTCCTGGTATCGCCGGTCACCCCGGAAGACCGTCTCCCGCTCATCGCCGGCAACGCCTCCGGATTCATCTACTATGTCTCCCAGATGGGGGTCACCGGCGAACGGGCGCAGGTGAGCGAAACCATTCCCGCCATGGTGGAACGAATCCGGCATCTGACCGCAACACCGGTGGCGGTGGGATTCGGAATTTCCACTCCCGCGCATGTCCGCGAGATCGCCGGTCACGCGGACGGCGTCATCGTGGGGAGTTCCATCGTGCGGCGAATCGGGGAATTCGGCTCCCGTGAGGGCTTCGAGCAAACCATCGGCGAATATGTGGGAACGCTCACGGAACCGCTGAAGGGATAGTCCCGCCGGAATCAAACGACTCCGTGTCCCGCACCATGTGGAACGGGACACGGAGGTATCGAATCATATGCGGACACCCCCCGCTTCCATCCAACCGCAAGCCATCTTCGACTCTCCCTGCACCCCAAAAAAACATTCGAACGACGGCGTTGCGCACCCCCTCCTCCATGCGTTATATTTTCATTTCTATTCATTCCCGTTGCATTCCACTCCGGAGAGGTTACAAAATGGACGATATCGACGACTGGCGCACCCGCATCGATGCACTCGACCTGGAAATCGTCGAACTTCTGAACGAGCGCGCCAAATGCGCCATTGCGATCGGAAAGATAAAGATGGAGAGAGGAATGCATATTCACAATCCGGACCGGGAAAGAATTGTCCTGGAGCGAGTCAAGGAACACAGTAACGGGCCGCTGGACCACGGCGCATTGCAGCGTATTTTCCGGCAGATCATCAAGGAATGCCGGAGAGCGGAAATCACCGCGCCCTGACCCTGCCCCGGCGCGGGGAGTCCGACGGTAATATATTGCAAAGCCACAATTTGCAGATACCATGAAGTTCAGCCGGTTCCGCCTGTATTTTCCAAAATCGCAGAGTTTTCACTTGCTTTTGATTCGTCTTTCGCTGTAAATTTTCAGACCTGCAATTCAAACTCGTATCTATCAAGTTTTTCGACAGGAGAAATCATGGCTCACGTTATTTCCGACGAATGCATCGCCTGCGGAACCTGCGCCGGCGCCTGCCCCACCGAAGCCATTTCCGAAGGCGACGGGAAGTTTGTCATCGATCCCGGCGTCTGCATCGATTGCGGAACCTGCGTGGACGAATGTCCGGTCAGCGCCATTTCGGGGAGCTGATCCCGTGCATCGGGCTGCTACCCCCGCTTTACTGCTATGGTAGAGCGGGGGTTTTTTTTGAGCGGTATGTTTGAAAATGCCGCGAGCGAACGCCCAAAATTCAAAACGGATGCATCCCCCTCGTTTTCAGGGGCGAACGCGCCGGTCATGGCCGATCCGACCGGATGTTCGGGACCGGAACGCGGCGGTTCGTGAATGTACCTTGACCCGTCACTGTTTGTGCTGTACTTTATAGAAAGAATGGTATCCCCGTTTCGGAGGCAGGCATGACATCGAGAGAGCGAGTGCGGGCGGCGCTGAATCATCGACAGCCGGACCGGGTCCCGGTGGACTTCGGCTCCACCATTGTGACCACCATGAATGTCAGCGTGGTGTCCATGCTCCGGAAAGCGTTCGGGCTGGGCGGCCCCGATGACCGGGTAAAGGTGGTCGAACCCACCATGATGCTTGGCGAGATAGCCGGGGATCTCCGGGAAAAGCTGCTCATCGACTGCATCGGCATTTACCACGGCGGAAACGTGTTCGGCATCCCGAACCGGGACTGGAAGGAATGGCGGCTTTTCGACGGGACGAAGGTCCTCGTTCCCGGGCTTCTCAACACCGAACCGGAGCCCAACGGGGATATTCTCATGTATCCCGAAGGAGACCGCACCGCCCCCCCGAGCGCCCGCATGCCCAAAGGCGGACTGTATTTCGACTCCCTCATTCGCCAGGATCCCATCGATGATTCCCGTCTGCGTCCCGAAGACCAGGTCGAAGAGTACGGCCCCATTCCCGCGGAGGAGATCGACCGTATCGGGCGGGAAACGGAGTGGCTGTACGAGAACACCGATTCCGCCCTGGTCTACAGCTTTCCCGGAACGTCCTTCAGCGACATCAGCGATATACCCGCCCCCGGGCTGCGTCATCCCAAGGGAATACGGAGCGAGGAGGAATGGTATGTCTCCACGCTCATCCGCCGGGATTACGTCTATGAGGCCCTGAATCTCCAGTGCGAGATCGGGCTGGCCAATCTCGCCCGGATGCGGGGCGCGCTTGGCGACCGTATCCAGGTGATCAAGATCAGCGGCGCGGATTTTGGCTCCCAGCGCGGGCCGCTCTATTCCCCCGATCTCTACCGCGATCTCTTCAAGCCCTTCCATGCGCGCATCTGCGGATGGATCCACGAACACACTCCCTGGAAGATATTCATGCATACCTGCGGGGGAGTGCGTCCGCTCATGGAGGATTTCATCGACGCCGGGTTCGACATCATCAATCCGGTACAGACCTCGGCGGAGGGCATGGAAGCTCGGGGCCTGAAAGCGGACTTCGGCGACCGTCTCGTATTCTGGGGCGGGGGCGTGGACACACAGAAAACGCTCCCTTTCGGCACGCCGGAAACCGTTTACGAGGAAGTGCGCAATACCATACGGACATTCAATCACGACGGCGGCTTCGTTTTCAACGCCATTCACAACATTCAGGCGGGGACTCCGGTGGAAAATCTTCTCGCCATGATGGAAGCGATCAAGGATTCGCGGGAAGACGGGAACGCGGGTTGAGCGCCGGAGGACGCGCGATGGATTCGTGTCAGCGGTTTTACCTTTTCTCTTTCATGGCACAGAGGAGATTCCCATGATCAAGATTTCAAAGCTCCTGTCCCTGGACCATATCCGTATTCTCCAGACCAGGGATAAGAACGAAGCCCTCCAGGAAATCTGCCGTATTCTCTCCACCTCCGATAGCATCAAGGATTCCGAGGAACTGGAAAAAGCGGTATTCGAGCGTGAACGGATCATGAGCACCAGCATCGGGCTGGGGATCGCCATTCCGCATGTCCGTCTGAAGAGTGTCACCGATATGACCATGGCGGTCGGGGTCATCAAGGAAGGCATCGATTACGATGCGTTCGACGATCTCCCGGTGAACATCATCATCATGATTGCCGCGCCGGAGGGTTCGCACCGGGAATACCTGAGCGTCCTGGCCCGTCTGGCCCTCCTTCTCAAGAATTCCTCGCTCCGCAACGGCATCCTGAACGCCCAGAGCCCAGAGGAAATCTACGACATTCTCAAGGAGCATTGAGAACCGCGGATAACCGGGATACAGGATGGGTAAAGGAAACACGGGGCCGGCGTACCCTGTCAGGCGCCGGAAGATATTTCCGCTTCATCTCTCCTTTATCCGTTTCATCCCGATCATCCGCGATTCGGAAGTCGGATACTCAGGCACTCTCTTTCCACATAGAAAGGCATATCCATGTTTGAAAGCCTGAAAAAAGAAGCGGTGATCATCGATACCGAGTCGCAGGACAAGGAAGAGGCGCTGAACCGTATCATAAACCGGGCCTGCGAAGTATTTCACATCACGGACTGCGACTCGATCATCTCCTCCATCATAGACCGCGAAAGCAAGCTCTCCACCGGCATCGGGCTCGGAATCGCCGTGCCGCACTGCCGCAGCGACAAAGTGCAGAAGATCATCATGGCGGTGATGTTGCACCCCTCGGGAATCGAGTATAATTCGGTGGACGGCCAGCCGGTGCATCTCATTTTCCTCATCGTTTCGCCCATCCACGATGTGCAGGGGCATATCGCCTATCTTTCCGCCATATCCCACGCGGTTTCCGACGACGAAACGAGAATGCGCCTGCTGGGATCCCAAACACCGGACGAATTGTACGAGAATCTCGCCCACACCCGCACCTGGGATTGACGAACGGATTGGACCCGCGCCCTCAGGGATAGAAGGTATCCCGTGGGCGCAGGTTTCCTCATCCGCGATGAAAACGATCTCGACAACCTCCTGAGCGAGCCCCGACCCTTCACGTCTGAGACGATGCGCCGTCCGGAATGGGATTTTATGATGTTGAATGGGGCCCGCGTTCGGGAGGAGGTTTTCGACCCGATCCGCCCTTTTTTCTCTCCTCTTTTGCGCCCCGATTCCATTCATTATACAAGAGCATATTCCATCGCGGTCTATTTCATCAGCAGCATTTTCCCGGTCGCGCTCCACGTCCCCGCGGAAAGCCGGGACAGATACACGCCGGAAGACACCGCCTGCCCCGCATCGTCCCTCCCATCCCAGGGGATCGCGTGCGTCCCCGCCTTGAGCGGCCCGCGCACCAGTTCCCGCACTTTACGCCCGGTAATATCGTATATGATCAGTGTCGCCTTCCCCGGCGCGGGGAGCGCAAAGGAAATGGTAGTTGATGGGTTGAAGGGGTTGGGACGGTTGAAGAGCGGGACAGCCGGTTTATCGATGCCGCTTCCCAAGGCTCGTACACCGGATGAATGGCTGTTCTCTCTGCATATGGATATGCCGGCTTCCGCGACGATGAATTTCTTGTTGTCCTTTCCCGGCAATATCTGCTTCACATGATTGGACAGCAGTCCATCCGCAACG
Organism: uncultured bacterium; assembly: GCA_964426865.1. GTDB lineage: Bacteria > Latescibacterota > Latescibacteria > Latescibacterales > Latescibacteraceae > JAWLHT01. The sequence continues at coordinate 4,624 of CAYRTQ010000039.1, read as the reverse complement.
GTGATGTTGATAAAGGTTTTCCCATCATATCGGAATACCCCCCTGTTGCTCGTTCCGATCCATATCACCCCTGTATCGTCCATGACAAGAGCAGAGATACTCCCGATGTTTTCGAACCTCTCGACAGGAATGACCGTATCCCCATCCAGCGTCCATAATCCTTCCGTCGTGGCAATCCATATCCGGTTGTTCCGATCCGTGAGCACCTTACTGTCCCATGCCGTTTTCCCCGGCATCGGATACGACAGGAACTCTCGTCCGTCAAAAGTACAGAGGCCATTTTTCCCCGTAATCATCCATACCTTGTTGTCCCGGTCGACTGCGATATCATTCACCTCTCTTTCCCGCCAATAACAGGAAATGTCATTCCCTTCCAGCCAGTGGAGGTAGCCATTGAAGATAAACCACATTACCCCATTGGGACCGAACTCGACGTTTGTCACCCGACCCCAGTCGAAAATGGTAAAGGTGGGGTCCATGCCGATTTCGGACAGTACTCCGTCCTTCAGACGATACAAGCTGTCCCCGAAAGTAAAAAGAACTCCCCCCTCGGGATCGGCCGCGCAGATCGAGGCGCCGATGGGGAGTCCCGCCTTGCCCCAATCAAATTCACGGCATGTATCGCCATCCATTATACATGCCTGATGATAATTCCAGCCTTCTGAATCCCAGATATTATACTGAATCCAGATACGGTTTTCGGCGTCCATCACCGTATTCAGAATTGGAGCAAGCAAGGGCGAATCCCTGAATACCGTCCATTTCCCCCCTGAGTACCGGACCAGTCCGGCATTTGTCGCTGCATATATCGTATCGCCATCACCGGAAAGCAGCTTTTTGACCCTCACATATTTATGTCCCGGAAACAAATCCTTTATCAAATTACTCATCCAATAGAATTTCTTATCTCCATCAACGAAATGAACAAAGAATGGATTATTTTCATTGTACACCGCCCAGAGATCATGAATGTTCTTCTGCACCGCGGATATGGGAGAATACCCGCTCAAATACGCGGGATTATCGTTCCATTTTCCCCCGGAATAATACTGAACCGGGCCGCCATGAACAACGTATGGAATTCCGTCATCATCGATACAAATATTTTTCGGATGCCTTGACTTTAACCCGCGATCGCCCTGGCCGAATACATCCCAGGTTTTCCCGTCGTACCGGGCGACACCCGCGCTGGTTGCAAACCAGTAGGTTCCATTCGGTTCCTGAGCCATCCCCCATACTTCATCATTCGGCAGACCGTTCTTTACAGAATTGAAAACTCCCCAGTTCACCCCGTCATAGGTTCGGAATCCGAAATATGTTACAGGAGAATTTCCTCCCATGACATAGGTAAAAACCGAGAACCATTTGACATTCTGGTTGTCGGTGAATATCATCTTTATGGGTTCGATATAGGTCCCCTGACCAAACCAAAATTCAGATGGATGGTAAAACGGAGTCACATACCGTTCAATCCCGTTCTCCCCGATGTAATACGCCCCCATTCCCACCGAACCGTAAGCAATGCCCCTCGAATCGACCCATACCCCACCCCGTTTGTCCACAGCCATATGCTCGATCCACTCAGCCGGGATATCTTTCCCCGTGGCAAATTTTTTATACGTCCCGTCTTCAGGATTCCAGCGGATAACTCCCTGTGATGTCAAGCACCAGATATATTTGCCGTCACGGGCGATGTCCACGATATCATTCATGGGGACCATGTTGGTAAACGTGGCGTCAAAGCCCGATTTTTCAGCAAAGAGAGTGGAACAAAGAAGGAAGGAAAGCAGAAGGCAGACCGGTAACCAGCGTGGCATGGCAACCTCCGGGGAATGGAGCACCAAAGCAACTATTTACAGTAAAATAGCTTTCCATGGACGAAGAGCAAGGGAAATTATGCACCCTTTCCGGAGAGGAATGTGGAGTGGAGCGGGAAATGCCCGATTCCCCTCACTTTTCCCTTTGTAATCCGCGCCGCGGGTGATTAATTTGTATGCACTCACCGTATGGCTCTATTTCGGAGATTGACGCTCATCCCAAAGGAGAAATGCATGAAACGCCGTGACATGTTCCGCCTTGTTCCCTTCGCTGTCCCCGCTCTCGCCGGGATGTCCCGTTCCGCCTTCGCGCAGAATAACTGTTCCTGTCCGGGCGCGGGCCGTCCGGGAGAACCCCTGGCCATGATGTACACCCGTCGGGTGCGCGAGATGCTCCAGTGGGTGCGCGAAACCCAGTCGGAGAACATCCTGGAAGCATCCTACGCCATCGCCCGCACCGTGGAGAAGGGCGCCAAGGTCTGGAGCTGCTGGGATTTGGGGCACACCAGCACCTCCGACATCTTTCCCGAACGCAACGGCGAACCGGAAATCGTAACCGCCGGATACGACCCCAAGGCGGTGAAGAACGGCGACATGGTGCTGGCCAATTTCCCCTGGCCGGCGGGATACATGGACGATATGGCGAAGAAGGATCTTCTGGTGGTCGGCGGTCCCTGCCCCTGGGGCGGCGATGTTCCCGGCCTGGGATACATCACCCCGGAAATTCAGCGCCTGAAAATCCGTCCCTTCGCCGATATCTGGATCGAAACCAATGTGGACCATATCGGCGCGCAGATAAAGGTGCCCGGCTCCCCGGCTCCGCTGGGGCCCGAGTCCGGACCGCTCTCCGGAACCATTTTCTGGATGATGATCGCGGACGCCTGCCGGGTGCTGGCCCGCGACGGCAAGACGGTGAAGGTCAAGGGAGATGAGCCGAAGCTGGGGAAAGACACGAAGTACGCCAACCTGGATGCTCCGCTGATGGACGATTATTTCGACGAGATCATGCGTCAGCTGGAGATGATTTCCATGGAGATGGGGAGCATCCGCAGAATGGCGGGCATGGCTGTGGACAGTCTGCTTTCCGGCGGTTCGGTGTATTTCTACAGCCGGTACGCCGATTCCCTGTGCGGAGAGGCTACCGGACGCCGCGGCGGTTTCGCTTTCGCCAAGGGACTCACCGACGGCAGAGCGCCGAAGGGAACCGCGAAGGACTGTGTCATCATGGGCACGTACAAGCCCGATGACGAGGCCGACCTGAAGAATCTCGACCTCTTCAAGAGCATGGGGATGAAAGTGGCCTCCATCGGCCCGATCACCCGCAATATCCGGATTCCGGACGGCAAGGCGGTGAACAAAGGCACGGACGTCCATATCGGACGCATGGCGGATACCTACGGCCTCTTCGCGCTGCCCGGTTTCGAGCAGAAGATCTGCCCCACCTCCGGCATCCTGGTCACCGCATCGCTCTGGGCCATGAGCGGCGAGATCATCCAGCAGGTCATGGACCGCACCGGCGGAAACATCCCCGGCATCAACTTCAATGGCGCGCTCACCTGGGGCTCGGCCTACGACGCCCAGGTCAGCGCCATGGCGCAGTCCAGAGGGTACTGACCCCTCCCCGGAAACGCGGAAGCGTATCCGGAACAGAAAGTCCAATAAAAAAAGAGCAGCATGTCGCCATGCTGCTCTTTTTTTATTGGACTCAGATGAAACTCAATCGGCCTGGATGTTCAGGAAATAATCGAATGCATCCTTGGCGATAAGCGCCATAACCGTTTCCGATTGATGAATGGACTTGTTCCCGCCCTTCACGAAGACCACAACGACCAGATGCCCGGCCCGGTTTGGAAGTTCCACGATTCCGCAATCGCTGAGCCCGCCCAGGATGGTCCCGGTCTTGTGATACACCTTGGTTCCCGGGGGAAGAAGGCCCTTGATACGGCTGTTGCCGTGGGACCGTCCCATGATGTCCAGAACCAGATTCGAACTTTGCTGGCTGAGAATATCGCCGATCCAGACCTTCTGCAAAAGCCTCGCCATCGCTTCCGGAGTGGACGTGTCGCGAAAATCGTTGATAAAATTACGTCGGGCTTCGATCCGTTTTTCACGCGGCACCCGTGACAACAGCTTGTCCAGAATCTGAATGGAATAAGGGTCGTTCTCCTTCAGGCTCGTGACCCCCCAGCAGTTGCTGAGCATGAGGTAGATCGGACGATCCACCGACATGCCCTGAATACCCGAGGCCTTGATGCTCGAACTCACCGAGGCGGGACCGCCGACCGCCTTGAAAATGAGGTCCGTCGCCGTGTTGTCGCTGATGGTCAGCATCTTTTCCATCAGATACTTCAGGGAAAGCCGCTGCCCGGAGGCAGCCTGATATTTGATACGGCCCGAACCCGGGCTGAAATCGGTACTCTTGATGGCGATAAGGCTGTCCAGACGAGTTTTTCCCTCGTCCACCAGTTTCATGAGGTGTACCGCCACCGGGAGCTTGACCGAACTCGCCATGGGAAAGCGTTCGTTACGGTTCAAATACAGTTCGCGTCCCGTTTCCAGATGAATGATGCCGACCCCCACCACGCCGTCGGTGGTGGTCGAGTGCGTGACGATGTTGTCGTAAAGCTGAACCAGACCGGTGTCTGAAATGTACTGCTTGCTGTCTTTCGCATTCAGTTCAGAAAAAGCGCCGGAAGTAGGCAGAGAAAAGAACCCCAGTAGCGCAGCCGCGGCCATGGTCCCCGCTACCCGGTGAAAACTTCTCCTGTGCATGCGTTCCCTCCCCCATAAAAAGTCTATCCCGCGAG
>CAYRTQ010000038.1:0-19777 GCA_964426865.1 uncultured bacterium | reverse complement strand
CGTCGGGCGCTGAGCCTGCGGACACTGAGCCTGTCGAAGTGTCGAAGTGTCGAAGTGCAATCCACCCAACGGTATGGACTTGACAGTCCAATAAATTGCCGGGAGGGAAGCGCGGCATTTCCTCCCGGCTCGCTCAGTATCAATGAGAAAACCCGATTCCCCGTCACGAACCGTTTTCGTGTATCATTTTCATTCAGCGAATGTCGAAATCTACATTTATGAAGTTGTGATAGTAGTTTCCCCACTCGGCATCGAACCGCAGGATGTAATAATCCGGATCGTCAAACCCGGAATAATTCTCCTCGTATCCATCTTCCCAGATGTTTTCCCGCCACGTTTCATCCGGCTCCTCCCGTGCGACACCGGTCAGCATGACGCCCTCGAAGGTGGACGGATCGTGGAAATATACGGTCGCCAGGGGGTTGTTCCGGATATGCCCGACATGACGGGATGAGGCGTTCGTGCTGAACCGCAGGCAGTCCAGTCCGCTGCCCTTCGCGATCTGCATCGCCTTGGCGAACGGACGGCCGTCCGGGTCAAGAGAAACGAACACCACGGTATGGGAGCGTTTCAGCAGTTTTTCCGCGCGCTCCCGGCATTCCGATATTGTTTGCGGGTCATGTTCGACCGCTCTCCAGCAGCCGTTTTCCCATTTCCTGATCTCTTTCATGTGCATAAGGGCCTTTCAGCGGTTGTGTGTTACGATGCCGTGACGAGCCATGCTGAATTTACTTCAAGGGACGATGCGTTATTGCTCCGGCGAGAAAAGATGTAACCTTTTCTCTTGGTTCGTCCGGAATACACTGACTCGTTCGGTATACATTGGAACGTATGCGATTCATGCGCGCCGATTCCCGCACCCGGCCTGCGGCCACCCTCTCCCCCCCGAAATGACGAGCGGGCGAGGAAAAAGAACGCTTCGGGCAAGGCGTGTGGAGAATATACGCGCTCAAAGAGGAGACTTCTCCGTAGAGCCTTGATTTGGCTCCCGGCCTGTTTTTGAAAAGCGTTCCTCCCCCTCTCGCCCGCGCGTCATTTCGCGTGGGAGAGAGGGCGGGGAGTGAGGGTAAAAGCGCCCGTGACGCAGAAAATTCCTTGAATTATGCACCCGCCGCTCCGCATGAGTCACCCTTCTCCTGAATAGGAGAAGGGACGGGGATGAGGTGCGGCCTCGCGGACGGCATGATCCTGAGTGTATACCATACCGGACTACCATCATGGTTCACTGTCCACTCGCCGGAAAAACAAACCGGGAGAAGCGCCGGTCGGTTCGGTGTGACGGGAGGGAACTCAGGATCATTACGAACCCCGGATTGGTCGAAACCGGCGCAAAGAAGCTTTGCCGCTTACCCCACCACGACCGCGGTTCCGCTGGCGCTGACCATGAGCATGCCGCCGCCCTGGCCGACCTGGATGGTTTCGTAATCGAGGTCGACTCCGATGACCGCATTCGCGCCGAGATCGCGGGCCTGCGCGGCCATTTCGTCCAGCGCTATCTGCTTGGCTTTGCGGAGTTCCGATTCATATGCGGCGGAGCGTCCGCCGACGATGTCCCGGATGCCCGCGAAAAAGTCCTTGAAAATGTTTGCCCCGAGGATGGCTTCTCCGGAAACGATGCCGAAGTACCGCTGGATGGTCTGGCCCTCGATCTGGGGTGTCGTGACGATCAGCATGGTGATCTCCTGTGTGGAATAGAGTGCGGTGTAATTGTCGATATCGGATTATATGATCATGCGGCCGGAACGCGGGCGGCATGTTCCCCTTCCCGCCATGTACCAGCCGTGGGAACGCCGGGCTTTTATAAGTAGCGTTTCTTTGGGATGTCCACCCCATAGGCGCGCTCGCCGCCTTCCTTGACCGCGAACGTGGTGATGATCGTGCCGGGGAGACCGAACATGAAAGACACGATCCGCCACCCCGTGCTCGGGTGGCCTTGGGCGCGCATACCGGCATAACTGATGTTGGCGAGAACCCAGATCCAGGATATTCCGGTAATGTAGACCGGGTGGGCCTGGTTTTCCGCGAACGCGACGGCGGGAAGGAGCCAGAGCAGGAGGCTGTACAGGATGGAGCGCATGGAATTGACTCCCGTGAGGATAAACGGTGAAAGAGCGCCCTCGAAGACGCATCCTCGCGCGGAATGATTCACTTCAATGGCCCGGACCGTTCGAAACCCCGTACGATCCCGACGCCCCGCCGTTCCCAGAAGCCGGTCAGGCTGCTCCAGAGCACCACGAGCGCTTTTCCCGGGGGTGAATTCCACTCCCGTCTGATGTCGGCGTGGCACCTTTCCCCTCTCCCGGGGCGGTCGTGATGGCAGAAACGGCACTCCAGAGGCTGAAATCCCGTGCCGTGGAGTTCACACCGACCATTGCGAAGAAAAGTGCAGCCGCGCGGGGCATAGATATCACGGGAAAAATCGCGCTCGCACCCCCGAAACGCCGGGGAGAGCACGCCGAAGGAACGGTCGGGAGCCATTTCGAGCATCATACGGTTGCCGTATCCGGCGCCGAGCGCGCGGTTCGCTTCCTCGACCGTCCACCAGCCGGGGCGGAGACAGAAACGCACGCACGTTTCACAGGCGCAGGGCGTGGAGGGCGGATATTTTTCGGCGAGAGATTTGGGCATGATCCCTGTTCCTCGTACCATTCATGGAACCCGCATCACGTTATATCCCGGCAATTCCCTCATCCCAATACGGTTCAGTCCGGTGAATGGAGCGCTGGCTTCGTTTCCGCAAAACACCAGCGGCTTACCGCTCTGTTCTGCGCCAAACAGAACTGTATTATCCCCAATCCCGCGAATCTGCGTTCAGGCGCTTTCCCCTTTGTATCCGTGCCTCTTTTGCCCCACTCCTCACCCCTGCTACCCGGCTGGCGTATTTTATTATTCAGGGAAGCGTATATGCTTATATGTGGATAAGATATGCACTGTCATTCTCCTGTCAAGGGTAATTTACGGGAAACGTCCTCCGATACGGTGAATTCTGTGCCGCATTTTTATTCCCGGGATACTCCGGGCAATACGGAGAGGAAAATCCTTCCGGAGGCAATTTGTGGTTGCCTCGGCCTGCAAGATGGAGTAATTTACGATGTTTCCAAACAAGCCGGAACCGGAGGAGTATCAACGCGTCTGCCCTTCGGGACCGAACCATTCACCAGCCCCGTACAACGGAGCGATTCACCCCAAGAAAGCGTATGTTACCAGACCCTTACCCATAGCGGCCGAGAGCAGGGCGGACTTCGTTCCGCCGCCGGAAGAAACGGCTTTTGCAAGCGCGCGTGCTGCCTGCAAAAGCGCAGCATTCAGGGTATAACGCCATGATCACGATCTATAGCTACAATGTTGCGGAAGGCACGCTGACCTGTCCGACGGTGGAGGAACTGCCGGGACTGGTTGAAGCGGAAAACGTCGACCTCTGGGTCGATCTCGAATCCCCCACGGAGGATGAGTCCCAGATTCTCGGCACGGTTTTCAGCTTCCACGAACTCGCCATCGAAGACTGTATCGCGGTGGAGTCCGAGGAAGCGAAAATCGACAACTACGAGGATTACCTCTTCCTCGTTCTCCACTCCATCTCCTTCAACAGCGACAAACTCACCTTCGATTTCAACGAACTCGACGCCTTCTTCGGCGAAAAATACGTGGTCACCTTCCATAAGCGGCCCGTTCTCGGCATCAACCAGCTCCGGAAGAAACTGGAACGGAATGTCGATTTTATGTCGCAGGGCACCGACGAGATTCTCCATGCCATTATCGATTCCGTGGTGGACAATTTCAGCCGTTCGGTGAAACGGCTGGAGCGGACCATCTACAAACTGGAAGGGGAAATTCTCGCCGACGCCTCGCCGCAGACGTTCAACGATCTCTTCCGGCTCCGTCGCGGTCTCATCACCCTGCGACGCATCCTCGCTCCCGCGGAAGAGGTGGTCGAGGATCTCGGCGCCACGGAATACGATCTCATCCAGGAGGAGAACCGGGTATACTTCCAGGACGTCCACGACCATATATCCACCGTTCAGGGGCTTCTCAACTCCTACATGGAAATGGTCACCGGCACCATGGACACCTATGTGAGTCTCACCACCCACCGCATGACCAGCGTGATGAAGACGCTCACCATCATGTCGTTCATCATCCTGCCGCTCACGCTCATCGCCAGCCTGTACGGCATGAACCTGAATCTCCCCATGCAGGGGAAACCCTACGGATTCTTTGTCATTGTGGCGGTGGAACTCGTGATTGCCTTCGCCATGCTCTTGTATTTCAAGCGGAAGGACTGGTTCTGAAATGGAGTGCTCTCCCCGGCGCGATACCGTGGCGATTACCGATCTCTCCGCCTATCGCGGCAACCTCCGGAAAATCATCCGATATGTCGGTCCCGCGGTGCGGGTCATGGCGGTGGTCAAGGGAAACGCCTATGGACACGGCATGGTGGAATGCGCCCGTACCGCGCTGGACGCGGGCTGCGCCATGCTTGGAGTGGCCTATGCACTGGAGGGAGTTCAACTGCGGGAGGCGGGGATAACCGCGCCCATTCTGGCGCTGGCCTGCGAGTCTCCCGACTGCGCGGAATATCTGGCCGGTCATGACCTGACCGTGGGATTGCCCTCGTTCGCGGTTCTGCGCGAGCTGCGGAAGGTCTTGGCTGCTTCCCCCGCCTCCTGCCGGGTGCACATCAAAGTGGATACCGGCATGGGCAGGATCGGGGTCCATCCGCGGGAGGCGGAAACGCTCCTCCGCGAGGCGCTGGAAACTCCCGGACTCGTGGTGGAGGGCATCTTCAGTCATCTTCCGTCCGCCGATGAGGACCGTGACGAGGAAACGCGCGGGCAGATACGCTTTTTCCGCGGTCTGCTCGATGATCTTGCGGCGAAAGGCCTGCGCCCGCCCCTGGCCCACCTGTGCAGCTCGGCGGGAACGCTCAAGTTCCCCGAAGGGCATCTGGATATGGTGCGCCCCGGTATCATGACCTATGGCCTGCTGCCCTATCCCGGCAGCGGAGAGAAGTTGACGCTCGATCCGGTTCTCTCCTGGAAGAGCCGCGTGGCGCTGGTCAAGGAGGTCCCATCGGGATTCGCTGTGTCCTATGGCGGAACGTTCGTCACCCGTCGGCCCTCGCGCCTGGCTACCGTTCCGGTGGGGTACACCGACGGGTATCGCCGCTTCCTCTCGAACCGGGGAACGGCGCTCATAAACGGAGTCCCGGTCCCGGTGGCCGGGCGAATCTGCATGGATCAGACCATATTCGATGTGACCGGGGCCGGAGACGTCCGTCCCGGCGACACGGTCACGCTCATCGGGCGCGACGGCGCGGCCCGCGTTACCGCGGAAGACCTGGCGGAAATCGGAGGGACCATCACCCATGAAATTATTACCGGAATCTCCAGTCGAGTTTCTCGAACCGTTATCCCGCCCGCCTGAACGGGTGTATGCGGCGGAAATGGAAACTCCGTTCGGCCCCCTGGTGCTCGCTGGCGAGGGGGAAGCGCTGTTGCGAATCCACATGCGCATTCCGCTGCCGCAGTTCATCTCCGATCTGGAGATGGATTGGGGCGCGGACATCCGGGTGGACGAGGGCCCCTTCCGTCCGGTCATGGAACAGCTCCGGGGATATTTCGAGGGCGATCCGTCCCCCATACATGCGACCGTCCGCCCGTTCGGGACCGCACCGTTCTACCGGACGGTCCACCATATCCTGGCCCGCATCCCGTTCGGGTCAACCATCACCTACCGTGAACTGGCCATGCTGGCCGGACGCCCCGGAGCCGCGCGCGCCGCGGGGAGCGCCTGCGGACGCAACCATGTCCTCATCGTCGTCCCCTGCCATCGTATCGTCGCCGCCCAGGGACTCGGCGGATTCGGCGCCGGTCTGGAACTGAAGGAACAATTGCTGCGTCATGAAAGAATAAGTGGTTCCATTGTCCGCTGACCACCGTTCGGCCCTCACTCCGGCTGTCCGGGATACCGTAATATGATGAGAATGACTGAATGGTTTCGAGATTGATTTCAGGGGAGCGTACATGAATGTTGGTCTGGTTGGTTTCGGGAAGACGGGGAGAGCGGTAGCATCGGTACTGTTGGAATCGGAAAAAATCAATCTCCAGTGGATCGTCCGGAAGTCGAGGTCTCTTGAGCATCGTTCCGTGTCCGAGTTCCTTGGGATAAAGACTGACGACCCCGGCGAGATATATTCCATTGAGGATATTGACGCCGCGCAGTTGTTCACGGCCCATCCGGTGGATGCGGTCATCGACTTCTCATCGGAATCCGGAATCGAGTATTACGGAGAAGAGGCGGGGAAACGGGGGGTGACCATCATCAGCGCGGTTTCGCACTATTCCGGTGAGAAACTCGCCTACATGGACAGCTTGGCGGCGCGAACCAAGGTGATGCATTCCCCAAACATAACCATCGGCATCAATTTCCTGATGATCGCGGCGAAAGTTTTGAAAAACATCGCTCCCTATACCGATATCGAAATCATCGAGGAGCACTACAAAACAAAACCGGAAATATCCGGAACCGCGAAAGTCATCGCAAATAACCTTTCCATTCCGCATGAATCGATCAAGACCATCCGCGCGGGAGGCATCATCAGCGTTCATGAAATACTGTTCGGATTTCCCTACCAGACGGTCAGGCTCAAACACGAATCGATTTCGAGAGAAGCTTTCGGCAATGGCATTATCTTCGCGCTGAACAATATTCCGGACAAAAAGACGGGGATGTTCACCATGGAGGATTTGTTGATCCCCTATTTCCATTTGAACACCCTGGAACACGAATTTCTGAAAGAGAAGAAGAATCCCTGGTGGAAAGTATGGTGATTCCCCGATTCGATTCAACCGGCAACAGCCACACAGGTCTCTCCGTGCGCCGACGCCCGGATACGGCTTATTCAGATATGATATGAGCATCCGCGACATCACTCTCGGCCGGTATGTCCACGGCGACTCGTTCCTGCACCGTCTGGACCCCCGGGCCAAGCTCTTCGCCGCGTTCCTGGTCATGGGCGGGCTTTTCGCGCAGAACTCCTGGCAGCCGGCGGCGGTCGGCGTGGCGGTCGCGATACTGGCCTCCGCTCTCTCCGGGCTTCCGCCGCTTTTTCTGCTCCGCAGCATTCTCCCGTTCCGGTGGCTCATCCTCATCACCGTGCTCCTGAACTTCGTGTTCACCGGCGGGCACATTCTCGTGGAAGCGCCCCTCCCCTATGGCGGGGTCACCGCGGAGGGACTGAACTCCGGCCTTCTCTACGGAGCCCGCATCGGCCTCCTGGTGCTCGTCGCCTCGATCCTCACCCTCACCACCGAACCGGTGGCGCTGGTGGACGGTATCGAGAAGCTGCTCCGCCCGTTCGCCCGTTTCGGCCTCCAGTCCCACGAAATCGCCACCGCCATGGTCATCACCATCCGTTTTATCCCTGTGCTTCTCGACGAGGCGGTCAAGATCCGCAAGTCCCACGCCGCCCGGGGGCTCCGTCCCGCGGGTCTGCGCGCCAATCTCAAATCCGTCTCCATCCTCCTCCTGCCTCTCTTCCTTTCCGCCGTACACCGCGCCGAAGACCTGGCCATCGCCATGGATTCCCGTCTCTATCGCCCCGGCTCCATCCGCACCCGATACCGCGAACTCAGCATGCACGCTCACGACTGGCTGGCGCTGGGAGTGTCGCTGGGGTTTGCGGCGGCAATGGCGATACCGGTATAGGGACAGGGCCGCTTGACCGGGAGCCGAACCGGCTTTTTTTACAGTGACTGGCGGACCATTGCACCATATGGTCAATGCGGTCTCCGGCGATCCCCGGATTCCTCAACCACTCTGGATCCGGTAGATGGTTGCCCGGGGGAATACGGTCGCTCTCATGGGAATACTCCCTGCCGGGCGCACATAAAAAAGGCGAAAAGGGAACGCACCCTTTTCGCCTTTTTACATCTCTTTCGTCCGTTTACTTCGCGACCACCATGCCGTCGCCCTTGGTGATGTTCAGCACCACCGCGGATTTCTCGGCGTTCCAGGTGAAGGGAACCGCCTTGCCGTTCAGGGTGACCGTCGCGGGTTTCGCGGCGACCCCGAGGGTGAGTTCGCAGTCGCGGCAGGTATTGTACTTGAACCCGGCGGCTGAGGACTCGAAGGTGACCGGGTTGGTGGCCTCCATGAGCAGCGTGGAGCCGCGGGTGAACGCCCGGGCCATGGCCGCGAACGTATTGGCGTTGTCGCCGGTCACCGCCACCGCGTCGGTGGTGATGCCGTTGGCGGTATAGACGCTTCCAGGACGGGTGCTGTAGAGGAAGGGAACGCCGTCCGCGACACCGGAAACGCAGCCCTCGCCCGTCACCGTGGTGACATTCGGCTCAGTCCCGGCGGCAGCGGTGGTGAGCAGGTTGGCCATGACCAGCGGGACGCCGTTGGTCCGCGCGGTCACCGTGAGCATACCCTCTTTTTCCAGCGGATTCTTGTCGCGGAGAGTGAAGAGATAATGCGGGGTCTCCACCGCTTCCGCCTTCGTCGCGGCGGGGGAGAGATGACGGATGAACAGGGAGTTGCCGTCCATCGTGATGGAGGAGACATCCGACCCGGCCTTGATGTACTTGAGGAAAGGCGCCTGGTACAGCAGCGTGATATCCACGTCGTTCTCCGAGGGGACCGCCGTGTCGAGCATGAGCAGGGTGCGCGGCTTGAGATAGAGCACGTTGCGTTTCAGGCTCTTCACCTTGCCCCAGTAGAGACGGCCGATGTCGCCGGAGGAGAACGCCGCGCTCTTGCCGTCGAGATGCTGCCCCAGGAAAGCGTAATCGTCGAACCCGTCCATGTGGGTGCGCAGATCGCCCACCCGCTGGCTCTGGTGGTTGCGGTCGACCAGAATGGTGGAATGGGCCACCGGCTGGGTATACCAGGGCTGATACAGCGGATCGTCATAGTAGGTGGAGCCGTGACGCTCCTCGATGAAGTTCGTCCCACGGTCCGAAAGCCAGAACGATCCCTGGTCCAGATGCTGATGATTCACGAAAGGACCGGTGCGCATGACAAACACGAAGTCGTCCTTTTCCCAGCCGCTCTTGAATACCGTCGTGCCCACGTCCTGGAAGAATTTCACCGGATTGAGATTCATGCTCTTGGGATCCTGCATCGGGACATCGGAGGTTTCATACAGGACATCCATGAGCGTGTTCCCGGTCTGAAGGGCGTCCAGATTGGTCACTCTCCCGGCGTTCGTCCGGGTGTTTCCGCTCTTCAGGTAATTGTACATGTATCCCAGCATGGGGTCCTTGTATTTCGGAAGCATCCAGGCCCAGTTTGTCATGGGGCGGAGCCCGGCGCCGGAATCTCCGAAATAGAACACTTCCTTCTCGGGGAACCGTCCGGCCCAGAGAAGACCCTTGTAGGCGCCGTTCAGCGCGCCGGAGAAATCGATCTTGAACACGTTGTCGATCGCGGGCAACGCATGGGACAGGGTGAGCATGGTGAAGTTGAAATAACCGTAGCCCTCGCCCCATTCGCCGTCACGGTCGACAGCGTTCTGGATGATCTGGTGATTCTTCATGAGCGCGCCGGTGAAATAGGGTTCCAGCGGGGCCTTGTCGGGAGCGTCGCCGTACATGGCCGCCTGGCACATCAGGGAGCCGCTGGTGATGTGCGCCACCCAGTTGGAGCTGTTGGAGGTGACCAGATCATCCACCACATATCCCTCGTGGCAGCCTTCCACCACGAACCGCATCATGCCGTCGCGGGCGACACGGCGCTCGTTGTCGGTCATGAGATCCCAGGTGAAATCATAGGCCAGAGCCATTTCGATGCCGAACTCGCCGACCGGATAGTAGATGTGGTGCCCGCGTTTGATCATCCAGGGGTGCAGCACGTACGGGAAGGAACTGATCTTCACCAGCAGGTTCTTGCAGTATTCCCCCGCCTCGCGATCCCCCCCGAGCCCATAGGCCAAGGCGTTGTTGTGAAGCGCGTTATGCCAGGTTCCCAGACGGGTTCCGGACCATGCGGTGAGCGTGGGAAGCCAGTTTTCCTCCGGGAGCTGGTCCAGATCCCAGACCACCTTGTCCACCGGGGTCTTTTCACGGGCCGCTTTCGCGTTGGACATGATGCTCTCACGGACGCTCTTGAACCGGTCGCTCATGAAGCGGCTCACGATGGCCTGTTTGCGGGCATTGTCGACCAGCAGCCGGGGATGGTTGCCGCCGATGTCGCCGGGAGAGACATAGAGGGTGAACTGGGTATCGGAGAGCGGCGTATTCCCCTTGTACGCGGTAAGCGTGCCGAGATACAGCCCTTCCGGCCAGATGATCCTGGCGTCGCGGAGGAACCACTCGTCGCCGGCGAGCTTGAGCGGCGCGGAGAATACGGTCTTCGCGGTATCGGCGAAGGCGCTGAGCCGCAGTTCAACCCGGTCGGCGCTCAAGGGCCATGTGCCGCGCAGGGTGAAAGCATCACCCTTCCTGTAATGTTTCTTCGGGATGTAGGGTTTCCATTCGGAGAGCTTGAACGTCTGCGGTTCCACGAACTGGAAGGCCATGGCCCGCGCGCCCTTGAACGTCACATCGTCGAGTCCCAGGTAGATGGGCATGGTGGGATCGCCCTTGGGAATCTTGGCCAGCACCGCCAGCCCGTTCACCTTGATCTTGTCCTTCCCCGCCACTTTGGGGTTCTCGCGGACGAAATCGTTGTAGGTTACGGTCACCCACTCCCAGCGGTTGCGCTGCGGGTTGGCGAATGTCACGTCGAGTTTGCCGTCGGGGCCGCTCGCCAGACGCACCTTGAAGAATTCCACCGGGAGGTGCGTCTTGAGGAAATACCGCAGGGTGATGGAGGATCCGGGCCGGATGTAGGCGTCGAATTCCTTCATGGCTCCGGCGTAATTGTCCACGCTGGTGTAGGGGGTGACAATCTGGACGATGGAGATGTTCGGATCGCCGGGAACGATGGTGTTGGCCCGGAAATTCGGGTCATAGGCGGTATCCTGCCACTGCGGGTAGGAGGACCAGGCGCACTCCTCGCGGGTTTCGAAATTCTGGGTGTAGTTGAACGGCTCCAGAACCACATCCGCCGTGGCGGGTGCAACCGGGGCCGCGAACGCGAACGCGAACGAAAGCAGGGCGAGCAAAGCGGGCTTCTTCATATTCCCCTTTCCCCCATCATGGAAACTGTGTGATATAACGATAGACGGCTATTATCCGGCTTGCACGGTATTGGGACAATATTACACACAAAATACGCGCTTGGCAAGGGGGAATCACGCGCAAATGCGGATGAAGATATGGCTATTGCTCTGTCAAGTCGATACTATTGGGTAAACGTGTTTCCGATATGCTGGCTTCGACAAGCTCAGCCAGCGGTGGGCGCTGAGCGTGTCGAAGCCAGCCGACCTGCACACTGCATTTTCCGGTTGACAGAATACTATTACCCTTTCAACTGGATAAAGTTGGTAAGAGCCTATCCACGAATAATATATTACTGCACAAGTGTATTTAGCGGATATTTGCCATACGGAAACAGATAAGAGCAGAAGCGAAGTGAACCAGGCCCTCATAACTGTCGGACCATTTCTCATACCGGACGAGAAGTTTTCGGAACCGGTTCATCCAGGAATGGGTGCGTTCCACGGTCCAGCGGCAGGGCAGGTATCCTTTCTCGTAGGTTACTCCGCGCTGCATGAGAACAGGGATATACCCCCTTTCTTGTGCCGCAGTTGTGGCCGGTTCGCCGGAATAGCCCTTATCTCCCGCGATCTTGGGGACCACTCCCTCCGGGAGGTCTATCACGATTGTGTCCAGAACCGAACCGATCTCTTTGGAATCATGCCGGTTGGCTCCGGTGATGACCACGGAGAGCGGAGCGCCGCGCCCGTCGGTGAGAACATGGCGCTTGGTTCCTTTTTTTTCCCCGGTCGGTGGGGTTGTTTCCCACCGCTTCCCGGGCCAGAGGAGCCTTGACCATTGCTCCATCGATATTCACCCATTCCCAGTCGATACCTTTCAGGGTATCGTATTCCAGGAGTCCGGCTTTCCAGAGGGTCAGGAACAACCCTTTCCGGGTCCACTCCAGAAAGTAGCGATTGAGGGCGCTGGGGCTGCCAAAGCGTTCTTTGGGAGCCGCTTTCCATTGAATTCCGGTGCGGAGAACATAAAGAATACCCGCGAACACTTGCCGATAGGGCAACGGCTTGTTCCCGCCACCCGGTTTTCTTTTATACACTTTATTGGGGTCCCGCTCGGGCTTGGGAATATGTGGCTCCACTTTCTCCCAAACGCTATCCGAGAGTTCCCAGACTGCTAACTTCTTCATCCTACTCCCGTGTGTTGCCGATGTTCATTGGGAATATAATATAATAAATAGCACTAAATATTCCAAGACTTCTTATTCGTGGATAGGCTCTAAATCGGGGCTTTCTAATGTGCATAGTTCCAAGGCGAGGTTAAAAAAACGGTTCTTGTGCTTAATTGCGTACTATATCCGCGTGAATGGCAGAATCGGTATCAGGTGATCTAAGGAAATGCCTTTACCATTCATTCGGTGAAATACTCCGTGGCATCTTACTCTGAATTGGAATATAAAGTTCCGCGTCTTATGCGGATCAATCTAATTATCTTAGAGACAAGGATTGTGCATGGATAAGCCAACAATTTTCTTCAGCCATTCGTCATCCGATAAAGATGTAATGCTTAAGCTAAAGGAGCTATTTTGCGAAAAGACGGGTGGGACAATAGAAGTATTTCTGTCAAGTGATGGTCAAAGTATACCTCTTGGTAAAAACTGGGTTTATCGTGTACAGGAGGCATTAGACGAAGCCAAAATTATGATTGTATTTCTGACTCCTGCCTCCATACGTTCGAGTTGGATTTATTTCGAAGCGGGGTACGCATATTCTAAAATATTGAGAGTTGTTCCCGTTGGATTATTGGGAGCAGATATTTCATCGGTTGCACCGCCTCTTAGCTTGCTACAAGGATTCAATATCGAGAGCAAAGATGGCCTAGATAATTTAATAGCACTTGTAAACGATATATTTTCTCATAACCATAAGGCTACTTTTACAGAAGTTGAATACCGAAGCATCACGATTAAGGATGATAAGTTTTCGTTTCATCCATTAGGAGAACTTCTTGGGCTGGTAAATGAGATACATATCGAAATATCCGAGAGTGATAATTTATGCTGCACTCCCGAAAAAGGTATAAGAATAGCAATAGATTTCTTTGAGAAAAGAGGATTAGAGTATAGGGTAAATAAAAACTGCATCGAAAGTTTTGGATTGACTGCTTATACAACAGATAGCCAACGCCCTAGACCCATAATTTTTACTTTCGATCCAGCTTTAAGTGATTCAACAGTTCCCTTGGCTATAGAAATTGTAAAAAGTTTAAGGGCAGAAGGAGTCAAGGGCATATCCATACGTTTTGACTTTGTGGATACGGTGGAATGCGTGAAAGAGAGCCATAAATTATCAGCGAGATTGTTTGGTACGGGTGTTACTCTTGGTGAAGACCGTAGTTTTGTATATGAAGGACTAATGTTTTCTGTAGATCATTTAATTCATTTTGTTGGGGATCGAAGCATAAAACGAGGTGCAACCTATCTGTCGATGACTCCGGTCAATAATACTTTTTCATTGGGTGAAGCAGCTAAGCTGATGAGAATGCTGATAACAAACAAGGTGCTCTATGAGTCAGAGCAGTGGACTGAAGTCTAAATTTACTCTAACAATCACCTGAACTCTGGCAGTAAAATGAACCGCATAGACCAGTCGAATGTTAGGCCTTACCATAACCATTTAAATTGGTCACGTGTTGATCGCCTTATTACCTTCGTTTTGTTCGAGGATTTCTCGGGATGATGAAGATCGACATTCATACGCACACTAAAAAGTGTAAGTCCGGAGATGCGCCTACAAGAGAGATCTCACCGGAAAGTTTCTGTGAGGCGATTCTTTCTTCGGAGGTCAGGGTCGTAGCAATTACCAATCACAACGTTTTCGACCTGGGCCAGTACACAGAAATCGAAAACCGTTTGGGGAAAGAAGCACAAATCTGGCCTGGAATTGAGCTTGATATACTTGAGGATGGATTGAGAGGGCATTTACTGGTGATTGTTTCGCCGATGCTGACAAAAGTTTTTTCTGATGCAGTGGTTGAGTTCACCGAAGGTGCAAGTCCGGACTGCTTTACAGCCACAATTGACCAAGTGTTGGAGAAGTTCGATTCTTTCAAGCCAATCTACGTGGTCCACTACAAGCAAAAGAAACCTAACCTCTCGGACGACGCTCTTGAGAGACTGATAACAGGAACAAAGAATCCAGGCTGTGTTATCAAAGAGGTCACAAACTCGATTTCGGCAGGAATCTACATTTCACATGGCCACGCATCGATTTACGGTTCTGATGTCCACGATTGGGCGAAATATGATGAGCTTTCCCGTGAGCTTCCGGATCTTCGACTTCCCGTCGATAGCTTCGAGCATTTCTGCTTGCTACTAAAAAAAGATCCGACGACAATTAATACCCTCCTTGACAGAAAGACTTCCGAGGATCTTGTCCTGTATCCGTTTGACGATGATTCGATTCTTAAAATTAGGGCATTCAACGACATAAATGTCGTATTTGGACCGAAGGGAACAGGCAAATCCTGTATTCTGAAGGCCATTGCTAAACATTACTCTGAGAACGGAATAGATGCGAGGGTTTACGAGCCAGCGAGTGATCGGTTAAATGAGATTTTCGATATAAAAGGGAGAGACTTGACAATTGACCTGAACAACCACGGGATCAATTATTGCACCAACGAGATTAAAACCTTGCGCGCTGCCAGTGAGGTTGGTGTTACGAACCTCAGCAGGTATGTAGCCTACTTTGCGGCGAAAAGCACGAATAGGAACGCAAAGAGGATTCTGCTTAAAGACATTGAACCCGAGGAAGAAGGTGAAGCTAAACGCGAGTTTACCGACGTTGACGAGGCGATGGGGACGACGGCAGAATTCTTGGAGTTTCTGGCCGATAATTCTGCCGTGAAAAAGGAGATCGCCGAAGATGAGCACAAGCAGGTCATCCGAATTCTTTCGGAGTTGATGGAGCGGCTGAGCAAGCGCAAATGGGCCAGCTTCTCTGGGTGGAAAGTGATTTGTTTTTTGAATTCAACGATCAAAACGTTCCGGCGAGAGGTGGAGCGAAAGACAGGATCGCCAGCGAAACCAACCACAACAGGTTTTCGTGATTACGCGATGAATCGCATCAAGATCGAGGTTAACGCTGTCGAGATCGTGAAGAGCGTTGATACAAGAATCCCGATGCTCAAAGAGTTTGTTGGTAGCCTTGGATCGAACAAAGGGGACCTAGAGTATCGGACGGAGTTCGAATTCCACACTGGAAATGTTATGGATGGTTCGCTATCGAGTCTAAACGGGGCAAAGAAGACAACGCAGAAGAAGTTCATCAATTGTATCCGGAAGATACGGACGAGGGCTTATGCCGACGATTTGTTTCAGCACATTTCCGAGCTCAATGGAATCGAAGATGTTGAAAGCATCAAGACCGTATACGAACTGCTGCTTTTTAAGAGGTATTTCGCGATTGATGGAGTTCGGTACTCGCCGTCGAGTGGCGAGGCTTCGATGGTCATGTTGCAGAAAGAACTTGGGACAGACAAGGATGTCTATATTCTGGACGAGCCGGAGAGGAGCCTGGGCAACGAATATATTAACGATGTGATTGTGCCGCTGATTAAAGAACGTGCGCGGGTCGGTAAAAAGGTATTCATTTCAACGCACGATGCGAATATTGCTGTGCGGACCCTCCCTTACAGCTCGATTTATCGGTGCCACGGACAAGGGGGGTACAGCACCTATATCGGCAATCCTTTCTCTAACAATCTGGTGAATCCGGATGACATGGGCGATCAGCTTGATTGGAAGAAAGTCAGCATGAGAACCCTTGAAGGCGGAGAAGAAGCATTCGGAGAGCGAGGAAAAATCTATGGAAACGATTAAAGCGACTGTCGTGCAGGCTGATGAAAAATACTTCATCAAGATTGAAGACGAAGAGCACAAAATCCGGATTCCAATGTCCGAGGACAAGCCGAACGAGGTTAAGAGCGCGTTCAACAGACTAATCACTCGGGTCAAGGACGGAGAATTTCAGATCGAGCTGACTGAGGTCGGCGAAGATTTATTCTCGCAGGTAGCGAATGAGTACATCACGCAGCTAAACCGTGAAATACAAGAAGTTTACGGTGAAATGGAGCAGTATGGTTTGGTTGCTGATAAAACTTCGAGGAATATAACATCCCTAAGCTGAATTAACAGATTTTTAATCAAAAATATTACTGCCTAAAAAAAAGCCCGGCATCTCTGCCAGGCTTTTTTCCCATCTCTGAGACACCCCTCAGAGATTTCCGCAATAGAACCGTTTCCCCTTCAGATTTCTTCCCGGTTCCCAGTAGACCGGCCCCTTGATCTCCGCGGGAATCTTGTAAACGATATTGGTCTTCTTGGAAGTGAGGGGATTCATCTGGTCCAGGAATGTTCCCCAACCATCAACTCCCGCGAAGCTCTCGGAATTGTCATACTCGTACATCTTCCCGTTGTACTGGATAAGCAGAGAACCTTCTGTAAGCATCCGGCTTTCACTATCGATATTCTTGAATGTCACGTTCAGAATGATGAATCGATTCCCATCTTCCGGTCCTACATCGACGAACTCACCCCCGGTGCGAATCCGATCCGCAGACTTGACCTCATTGAGAGTAGCCTCGAAGTAAGTGGTCGTGAGCTTTTCACCGATTTTTGGGAGTGTTCCAGAAGGAGCTGCCTGTGCACTGGCGGGGTCTGCATTAGTATCCGCAACCTGCGTCGATCCCTGTCCGGAGGAAGCTGGCGCTTGTGAAATACCGGTCCGCTGGTCCTTATTGCCCACGGCCATGATAAAGATGATTGCCACCGCCACTGTTCCGGTTACCTTCCACCATTTGGGAAGGGTTCTGCTTTTCCAGAGGGCATAGATACCAACTGGGAAGAAGAGGACGAGCAGTACGTGAACGAACCATTTTTTGTCATATCATTTCTGATGAGACAAAGACATACCTTCCTCCTGTAAAGAGAGTGCATGTGGATTACTTGTTGTGGGTAGGGGGACAGGGCGAGTTACTGCTGGGGGTTCAGAGTGGTAAGATCGGACTTTGATGTATCCGTACTGTGGGTTAATGTCCAGAATCTCTGGATGTAGTGCCCGGCTTTTTCCACATCGAACTCTTTTCCGTGACAGTTCCATATCCGCAATGCGTATTTCAGAACATTCCAGACATTGACCATTGGTAGAGTTTTGGATATCTCCATGAGATCGATATGGCTGGGGAACCCGTACTTGTCGAGGGTATGGTTCTGGATGTATTCTTCCATATGCTTGGAAAATTCTCTCCACTCCAAGGTCCGGATACTGATATGGGCATTCGAGTGGACATCAGAAGCATCCTCCCGTTCAATGATGGCAAGAGGGGTGTTCTCCCAGTTTTCATCTTCCATGGTGGTCCGAAATTGTTCCAAGAGCCGGGCTTGTGCTTCGGGCGTCAAGTCGTGGAAATAGACATCAAATTTCGCCATGAGGCGACGATCTCCTTTCAGGTTAACACATATTGTCTTAGGTGGATTTCACCATGGAGAGGATGTTTCCGGCGGTTTTCTGGAGCCTATGGACAGACTCCGCGGAAGGAAGGCCAGGGCACTGAGCGCCCTTGGTATATCCATTGATGATTGAATACATCGTATTCCCCGGTTCGAAGCTATAGCCCCAGGAGGCCGCTTCCTGTTCCTTGTCATTCAGCATGAACTGCCGGTTGAATGTCTTCATGGTGTTTTCCGGAAACTCCACCCGGGAATTGACCGAGAACCTGAACTGGTCCGCTTGTGTCAGGAGTTCATGAGACACCTGATTCAACTTCTCCGGGAATTCATCCATGATTTTTATAGACACATGACGGTATGCCACGGTGAACTCGGTCTTTGCCACAAGGCCGTTCGTGCAGATGAGCCGGAGGAAGAAGCTGGCAATGTGCAGGGACGAAAGCCCAACCTCCGAATTGGAGATTGAGATGCCGGGAGAGATTTTATCTCCGTTGACAGAGAACGACTTGTTCCCATCGGGGATACTGAGAGACATGAAATCCGGGTCAATATTCCATTGCACCGGCGTGTCCGGCTTGTACCCCAAAGAATCAAGCCGGTTGATGACATCCATGTTATCGAGAATTTTATACCGGTCAGTGAAGATGGCTCTCACCTGGTTATCTCCATTGAACCGAAAGAAGAGTTCAGGGTTCTTCTCCTTTCTGATCCAGTGATTAAGGTTATCCTGTTGGAGTTCCGTGGGACATCTCCGCATGTACTGGACAGGAACACCGAGGCGATTGCAGATCAACTGCTGAGCAATGGGCCTCATCTGGTGGGTCTGGCTCTTGGCGATCCGTACCGTATCGAGAGAATCGAATTCAATATCCTGGACAGGTATCAAATCATCATGATTGCCATTGGAGAGGGTTTCCACCTTCTTCCATGCCTTGTCAAGGGTAACGAGACTTTCAGGCAGCATCAGCAGTTTCCTCCATGGCTTGAATGTGAGGGATACCCAGGTCGAAGAGAACGACCGTGACCGGCAAAGAGATTGTCGGGTACAAGACTTCGACTTCTTTCTTTGCCAGTTCCTTGCTGGTACCCAGATGAGATTTTTCACTTCTGGCACTGTTTAAGAGGACAACGCCCATGTCACAGAGACCTTGGTCGTATCCGATCTGGAGCCGGAGGAGGGCCGTATGAAGATACTCATAGGATGAAAAGTTCCCTTCAACGGCCACTCCGTTCTTCATGCCCTTGTAGTTGTACTTCCGGCCTTCGATGATCTTCAGGTCAACGGACTTGTGCCGCCATTCCATTTCTTCCAGTGCTTGCCTGAGGAGTTCGGCATGATGGAGAGAGCCGACCAGAACTTCATCCAAGTACCCAAGAGTTGTCTGGATATCACCTTCCATGTGCTTTGCTTTGATGATTTTCTCGGCACCGTTGAAATGCATCACGTCATAGGACATCGCATAGGTCCTCCTGTGAGAGAAAACAATGATGGTAAGTACTTGGGATGTTTGCGGTGAGATCGTGCTGGTAAGGGCGAATTAGGCTACCGGATGGAGGATATATTCAGCATCTTCAAAGGCCATGATCACGTGCTGAGACAATTCCTTAATCCTATTTCGGAAGGTTGCCGCTTCCGGTGTTTTGTTCCAGGTACGCCCCCTTCTCTTGTTGATGAGGTACCGGGGGATGTCATAGATGCAATCAATCTTCCGGCCTTCCTCGATAATCTCCATGAGAATCCGAAATTGCTTCGAGTTGAAAAGACCATCCTCGAATATGAGCCTGACGAATTTCTCCCCATGGTCAAAAGATGATTCACCATATCCCCAGACAATGGAATGGTCATTGAAGATGAGATGGCCTCTCTTCTCACAGCATCCCAGATACCAGAGATTGTGGTCTCCCGGAATGTGTACTCCTGCGGAATTGAAGGCATTGCCTGAATCCCTGACCAGGAAGGCAAAGACTTCCTCACCCGTGGTAATTCTGTCAACCATATCCAGGCTGAAGGAATCAGAGAATATCTTGCAGTAGATACTGACATAGAACGTCGGTGATCGGACCATTATTTACCTCCTGAATCAATGTTTCAGTATAAAATTTGAGGGAAAGACCATTTCCACATTGCAATGAGCCTCTGAATAGACCGTGAGCTCGGAAACTC
>CAYRTQ010000037.1:15591-19926 GCA_964426865.1 uncultured bacterium | reverse complement strand
AAAAGCCAAGGACTCCCCGGATACGGCATGGCTTCCGGGGACCGCTGAACTCGCTATCGCTCGAACAGCAGCGGTCCACTACCCCGGAATCCATGCCGTATCCGGGGGGCTTTTCCAGGACAGGGAAAAACCGCATCAGGACCGTTTATCCACAGAAAACTGCGGAGAACTGAAAACCCATGAAACCCCTCAAACTCATTCTTCGCGCGTTCGGTCCCTATGCGGGGGAGCAGGCCATCGACTTCCGCGATCTGGGCGGCCGCTCCTTCTTCCTTATCCACGGGCCCACCGGTTCCGGAAAGACCAGCGTGCTCGACGCCATCTGTTTCGCCCTTTACGGCGACACATCCGGCGGGGAACGCGACGCCGCACGGGTGCGGAGCGATCACGCCGGGCCGGAAACGGTTACGGAGGTGGTGTTCGATTTCGCGCTCGGGAGCGAATGGTACCGTATCCAGCGGCGTCCGGAACAGGAGCGCCCCAGCCTGCGCGGGCAGGACCGGCTCATCCGCGAGCCGAAGAGCGCGGCCCTCTGGAAGCTGGACCCGGAGACCGGAGCGGCGGGAACGGTTCTCGCCGACCGCTGGAGCCGGGTCACCGAGGAGGTGGAACGCCGTCTCGGTTTCAAGGCCGACCAGTTCCGTCAGGTGGTTCTCCTTCCGCAGGGGAGATTCCGGGAACTGCTCATGGCCGGTTCCGCCGGGCGGGAGGAAATCCTCGAAGTCCTGTTCCAGACCGAGAATTACCGCCGTATCGAGGAGACGCTGAAAGAGGAGGCGCAGGGCATCCGCCGTCAGGTGGAGGAACTCCGTCAGCGGAAGACGGTCATCCTGGAGCAGGCCGGGGTGGAATCGGATGCGGCGCTGGAGGAGAAGCTCCGGGAGCTCGGAGAAGAACTCGCCGCGGCCCGGGAACGGCTGGAATCGCTCGATGTGAAGGAGCATACGGCGCAGGCGCTTCTGGATGCCGCCCGTGATGTGGAGAAGCGGTTCGCGGAGCGGGAGAGCGCGGAGACGCGATGGAACGAACTGCGCGCGCGAAGCGGGGAATTCGCGGAGAAGCGCGCCCGGCTCGAACGGGGGAAGCGCGCGCTTTCCCTGCGCGACATCGAGAAGAATCGCGAGGAACGCATCCGGGAGCGTGAGGCGGCGATCCGGGAGAAGGCCGCCGCGCAGAAGCATCTGGATACCGCCATCCACCGTAAGGAAGCGGCGGAAACGTCGCTGCGGGCCGAACAGGAGCGCGGGCCGGAACTGGATGCCGCCCGTCGGGAATACGAGCGGCTTTCGGAACTGCCGGCGCGGGTGCGGGAGCTGGAGGAGGCGGAGGACGTCCAGCGTCGGTGCGCGACGGCGGTGGCGGATGCGGTGGCGGCGGAAAAGGAAGCGGCCGGAACGCATGCGGCCCATGCCGAAAGGGCAGCCGCAATGCTGAACGAAGCGGATGAGGCGAGCCGGGCCGCCCTGCGGGAAGCGGCATGCCTTTCGGATTGGGAGCGGGCGAAACGGGTCCGGGAGTCCGGAGAGAGTGTTGCATTGAAGCGTCAGCATCAGCGGGCGCTCGCCCTGGAACGGGAAAAAGCCCTCGCCCTGCGTGAGAGCCGGGAACGGGAACTCCTTCTCACCCGAGGAGAAATGGAACGGCTGGAACGGGAATGGCTCGGAGGTCAGGCGTCGGTGCTGGCGCACCGGCTGGTTTCCGGCGAGCCCTGCCCGGTATGCGGTTCGACCGCGCATCCCGCTCCGGCGGCGTACGACGGCGTTCTGCCCTCGGAAAGCGAAGTGGAGCGGGCGCGCGAGCGGGCGCGCCAGTGCGAGCGGGAATTGGCGAAAGCCTCGGAAACCGTGCTGGCGCGGGAGATGGAAATCTCCCGTCTGGAATCGGAGATCGCGCCGCTTCTCGACATCATGGGCGATTCACGGGGCGACGATCCCCTCGCGCTCCGGGCGCGGGAAAAGGAATCGAAAGCGGCGCTGGACATCGCGGTGGAGGCGGGCAAACGCCTGACGCTCCTCCGGGAGCGGATCGAGGCGGAGCACCGGGAGGAAATACGGGCGAAGGAGGTTTTGGACCGGGCGCGGGAACGGCTCGCCGGAGCGGAACGGGAACTCGCCGGGGCTGTCGTGCGGGCGGACGAGCGGAAAGCGCGGATACCGGACGATTTCCGCAGCACCCCGGCCATCCTGAACGCGGTCTCCACGGCGAAGAAGAAATACGAAGACATGGCCCGGGCGCTGGATACGGCGAAAACCGGGCTCGATGCGGCCTCCGAGCGTCTCGCGGCGGCGAAGACCGATGCGCTTCACGCCGAACGGGGGCGGGAAGAGGCCGAACGCCGTGCGGAAACCGCGGAACGGGAATTCGACACCCGTCTGCGCGAGGCGGGATTCGCGGATGTTCCGGAAGTGCGGGCCGCGCGGCTCACCGATAAGGACATGCGGAGTCTGGAGGAGGGAATACGGGAGTTCGAAGCCGGTCTGGCCGCCGCTGAGGACCGCGCAATACGCGCCCGCGACGCGGTGAAGGATCTGGCGCGCTCCCCGCTCGAACCGCTGGAACGGGAACTGGCGGACATTCGTAAAGAGAAGGCGGACTGCGGCCTCCAGACCGGCGCACTCGCCGCGCGCATCGCCGAAACCGGAAAGACCCGCGATGCGCTCCGGACGGTCATCACCGAAATGGAGGATAGGGAAGCCCGTTACCGGGTGATCGGGAGAATCGCGGATGTGGCCAACGGCGGCGGGGAAAAGCAGCGGAAGCTGACTTTCCAGCGGTTCGTGCAGGCCGCCCTGCTGGACGATGTGCTCATCGAGGCCACCCGGCGTCTCCGAATCATGAGCCGGGGCCGGTTCGATCTCAAACGAGCCTCCGGCGCGGGGGACGCCCGCAAATCGTTCGGCCTGGACCTGACACTCTACGATTCCTACACCGGAACGGAACGCCCGGTGAACACCTTCTCCGGCGGAGAAAGCTTCCTCGCCTCGCTCTCGCTCGCGCTGGGGCTGGCCGATGTGGTGCAGGCCTACGCGGGAGGCATACGGCTCGAAACCATGTTCGTGGACGAGGGATTCGGGAGCTTGGACCCCGAGGCGCTCGATCTGGCGTTCCGGGCGCTGGTGGACCTCCAGAAAGGCGGCCGTCTGGTGGGAATCATCTCCCATGTCCCGGAACTCCGGGAGCGCATCGACGCCCGTCTGGAGGTCATCCCCGGACGGACGGGAAGCACGGCGCGGTTCGTGGTGTGAGGAAAATTCAGAAAAATCTTTCGTGTTGAAATTGCTGTTATTGCACAATACATTGAAATCGTGCCACAAGGGCAACGCTCAATGCAAAAAAGGCAATAAGAACCAGCGGACACCAGGAGAGTTTCGGCACCTCGGGAGAGTCGCCGGGTCGATCTTCCGGGTTCACCAGGAACTCCTTACCCGCCCGGTTGCGTCGGTTCCGTACCTGTCCAATCGAACCGGTCTCGTCCCCAACACGGTGCAGAAAACACTCCGGGAAATGGAACGGCTGGGAATAATACGGGAAGGCACCGGAAGAAGTCGTAACCGACTGTATGTATACCGGCGCTGCCTGGGTATTCTCCAGACGGGAACGAAAGTCAATCGGAGGACTGCGGGTATGTAAACCCGGCTACTCGGATTTTTGATAAGCCGCCTTTCCCAATCTTATAGTTTAAAGCCCTCGGGTAGTACGGCCCCAGTAAAATCTGCGCCATAGTGTATGATCCCATTAAGGTTTACACCTAAGAGGTTAGCTCGTTCAAAGTTAGCCTTCCTTAGGTTGGCTTCTTTTAGATTGGCACAAGTGAGGGTTGCATGCATGAGGTTAGCCCGTTCAAGATTAGCCCGTTCAAAGTTAGCATCAATTAGATTTGCCTCAATTAGATTTGCCTCATCCAGGTTAGCTCGTTCAAGGTTTGCCTCATTTAGCTGGGTCCCATAGAGTTTAGCCCTTTTGAGGTTTGCCTCGAAGAGGTTAGTCTTTTCGAGGTTAGCCCCTTTTAGGTTTGCTCCTGTGAGATGAGCCCTTATAAGACTGGCCTCATTTAGTTTGGCTTTTTCAAAATTGGCCTCTTTAAGGTTAGCTTCTTTTAGGTTAGCTCCCTTAAGAATAGCTCCTTTAAAGCTGGCTTTTTCAAGGTCAGCGTCTTTAAGGTTGGTGCCTATGAGGGTTGCCTCATTAAGTGTAGCTTCTATGAGACTGGCGCTTTCGAGGCAGGTCTCATTTAGGTTGGCCCCGTTAAGGTTGGTTCTATATAAGTTAGCACCTTTGAGATTGGCCCTTTCGAGGGTAGCCATTTCAAGGCTGGTCCCATATAGGTTGGCCCCA
>CAYRTQ010000037.1:0-15581 GCA_964426865.1 uncultured bacterium | reverse complement strand
GAAACATGTTTGATAAATCGAAAGAGTCCAATTTCAGAAAGGAAAGGCATTTAATTGCAAGGACATCTTGTCGTCCTTGAATCCTAGCGAACCACTCCCCGAATGCTATCGAATCCATATGCTCGATTTCAATTATCTTGCGGGTTTTCCGAGCGCAGGCGTTCAATGCGGCCAAAAGCGCCTCTTCCGCGTTTCTCGACCAAGACAGCATCTCCCTGAAAGATGTGCGGCATAGTCGCTCTATTGGAGAGCCGTGGCGGAGCATATAGCTGAAGAGATCGGAGAAGCAGTTCTGCAGTTTAGTGGCCTCATCATTCGTTTTCAGGTTTGCCTCGTTCAGGAGAAACCGGTGGATGTTCTCCGAAACGGGGCTTGGGCCGCACATGTGTGTCCAATGTTCCAGTGCCGTTCGTTCATCCCATCCATCATCAGGGGTTTCAGCCCGACGGTTGCGTTCACGAAGAATTTTTTCCATCGCACGCATGATACGGCGTGCAGCAAGATATTCACCAAAACTCTTGTGCGTGAATATAAATCTAGAGTCATCGCCTTGTCTTTTGCCATACTGGCGGAAAAAGAACGCTGCGAGCAGACGGGTGACTCCCGCCTGAGCGCCTTCTGTGAATGCATTGAGAAGACCGCCAAGTCCACTCGAGTTAATTTGTTTTTGGATTTCGCGGACAGTTGTTGTGCGTCCATCGCCATGCCAAGCCGCCAGTCCGATTTCTTCCAGAATACGTAAGAAATCGTTATACTCGACATGTTTCAGTGGCCCCCAGTAATGCTTCTTCTCCCAGCCACGCTCGTGAACCGCAGCGACTAGGTCCTTATACACTTCATTGACATTAACAGTTTCTTTGAAATCGATTCTTCCTCGAAGGTAACTAATGGCTATAATGTAATTAAGCAAAGGCTGGGTAGCGATCTCTTCCAGATCGTGACGATTCAGTTCTTCCGGAAGGCCGGGATAATAGTTTCCCGTGAGTTCTCCGTATTTCGCCCACCATTGTTGCCGGAGGTCTTCCCCCAAAAGGTTTTCGGGGTCATGATAATCCTCTCCGGAACGGTCCTTCTTTCGGATAAAATAGGGTAGAAGCGTGAGGATCTGTTTCGGGTTGCGGAACGCCGACTCATTTTCCTGAACCACGATCTCGCGCCCGGAAAAGAGTACGCGGAGATGAGTAGAAATGGTGTTGCGCCTCTCTACCGCCCGTTCGACTACCCCGATGAACGTGCGTGCGGTTTCAGCGGCCTCTTTCCCTTGGCTGGACAATTCATCCAGACCGTCGAAAATGATGAGAAGGTTAGGTTCCGGCGATAACGGGTCGAGGGGGTTTTCTTTCAGGATTCCTTCCTCACGAATGAACTCGCCCACTGCTACCACCAGGTCCTTGTCTGGGTCGATGAGATGGAGGGGAATGTACAGTGCCCTTGGGGTTCTCCGCGATTCGGCGATGTGGGCGGCGAACATCTTCGCGGAGGAGGATTTCCCGCTACCGGGGCCGCCGCTGAGCACACGAATGGCGCATGAACTCGGCGCGTCGATCCAGGACTCCAGTTCTTCTTCCAGTTTGACGACAGATCGTCGGCGGTCGCGACCGGAATGGGGTTGTATCCCGGGTCCACCTTTTTGGGGATTATCTTCCATGTAAAAAGCGTTCAGAGGGATATACAGATCCATCAAACCAAAAGGTTCATCGAAAATGCTCTCTTCGGTTCGCTTACGAAGCAGGGCAGAGTATTCCGCCCAAGCCCATTCGCGTTCTCCCGCTTTCGAGAACGGCGTATTCAGCACGTCAATGAGGGGACGATAACTTTTTTCGTTTTTGCGAAATTCTCGTAAGAGCGCGTATACAAAAAACGCGGGAAAGCGATGGGAAATCGTATCCTTGGCGGCGGGATTATCCGTGCAATATCCCGATAGCCATTCACGCAATATTTTTTGTACATCGCCCACCACGGGCAGATCTGCTGGCCGGTCAAGGAAGCCCGGGTCAACCGTGGTTCCTATTTCTCCGAGTGAGAAATCAACGTGGGAGAGAATTTCGGCGTGAAGTATCTCCCCATTGATCTGGAACTGTCCCGCGCTTTCACCTACCACGTCAACCAGCGCCTGTGCGATTGAACGGCGGATGAGGAGAAAAGCGAGCTCCAGAGGAGTTGTTTCCAGACCAATTGAAGAGATTACTCCTCCAATATCTGCACCGGTTTCTTCCCATTTGCCGGATACAATATGGCCGATTCCCTCGGAAAGGCTGGTAAAGAGGGCGTTGGCGTCGAATTTCAGGGGCTTTTCGAAAACGTTTTTCGGAGCTTCCGTTGCAAGTTTCGGACTGAATTCTTGCATATGCGCACCCTGCCTTTTGGAGGTATTATTACGGGTATTAAATCGACGAAGAAAAGTATGTGCATTATAAACGGGGGATATCGCAAAGTCAAGTAAACATATCATTATTTGATTATTCTTTGAGTATTCCTGATCCGGACGCGGGCAAGTTTTCTGAAGATCATTTCCATGTTTTTCGCCTTCTTTCCATTACATTCTTATACGGGATGGTATATATTTGTTGTATTTCAAAAGTTTCGGAATATATAATCTCACACGAAGAGCAAATGGCGAAGAAATATTTTTAATGTTTTGACACCCCGATACTTTTGCGCTGCCTATCAGACAAGGAGCCCCCATGCATCGCGCTATTCCCGCCGCCATCTTCGCGGCGCTGGTTCTCTTTTGCGCCCTTCCCGTCTCCGCCGCGGAACGGCTCGCCATTCCCACCGGCCCATCCGCGCCTTTGGTGAAAATCGAGGGTGATACCGGATTTCTCTCCCGGACGGGGGATGGCACGATCGTGTTCGACGCCCCGGTCGGCGACCGCGCCCTGTTCGCCCTGCCTCTGCCCTCGGGCGCGAAGTTCGGGGATTACGGGCTCTGCAAGTTCGAGGTGAAAATCGAGGGTGGCCCCGCCGAGGTGAAAGTGCTTGTCCAGAATCCGGGCGGCCATGACCGGGTCTGGCGGCCCATCGACATCCACCGTCCGCCCGATGGCTGGTACGCCGCCCAGGTGGATCTCGCCCAGCCGGAGATCGTGATGCACCTGTTTCACGGCGACAGCGTGTTCAAGGCCCGGTCCCCGCAGCTCGCGTTCCATCTCTGGGCATTCGATTCCGGCTATCCGGAAATGGAGAGCCGGAGGAAAATCTCCATCCGCAACGTCCGTCTGGTGAAACGCCATCTCGATGTGCAGTGGAACGGCACGGATTACCGCGCGGTCCCCGATCCCTCGGGCGACCTGGTATATGAATATCCCATCGTGGTGAAAAACCGCGACACCGTGGCCCGCACCATCGCCGCGCGGATGGACCGCGAGGAAGGGCGCTGCGGCACGGCGGGCATCACTCCGGGCGAGACCCGGGTGGCTCCCGGCGGCACGGCGCGGTTCACCGCCACCCTGCGGCTCCCGAAAGCGGCCGCCGGTTCGCTGCCGGTGTTCTCCTGCGAGTGGTACCTGCCGGTGTTCACGGTCAAGGGGATCGCCGATTCGGAGGAGGGCATCCTGCGCTCCTGCAAGCGCATCCCGCTGCCGGTCATTGTCATGCCGGAGAGGAAGGGGCTCGACGCCGTGTTCGGGGAGAACACCGTTCCGCTCCTGCGTCAGCGGTACGCCGCCACCGACTGGGGGAAAAAGGAAGGAGATTCCATCATCGCCCAGGCGAAAGCCATCCTTTCGGGCGATCTCATCATCCCCGACGGGCCGGGATTCGCCGCCGCCTACTATTTCTGCGAGGAGCACCGCTGCGGGCTCCAGTATCAGGGACCCGGGAAGCACTACTGCCCGGTGGGGAAGGAATACCGTGAGAAGGATTTCGCGGGGGTGAGCCTGGACCGCGACTACGCCACCGCTCGTCACGAAAGTTTCGGGCGGAATGTCCGCACCCTGGCGCTGGCCCATGTGCTGACCGGGGATTCCCGGTACTCGAAAGCGGCGCTGGATATCCTGGAGCAGTACGCGTCGAAATATTTCACCTGGGACTGGATGGACCTCGACACCTCTGCGGACACCATCGACAAGGGCCGAATGGAATTCGCCAAGTACATGGAATGCTATATCTTCCGTAACATGGTGGAGGGGCTGGAATTCCTCCGGGCTTCCGGCGGAGTGGACGAGGAGCGGGCCCGGGGCATCGAGCGAAAATTCCTCCTCCCCGCGCTCTCCGAGGCGGCGGATTTCCGCATGGACATGATCTGCCGGGAAACCTCCATCGTCGTGACCGTGTTCGCCGGGGCGCTGGCCTACGGCAACGCGCCGCTCACCGCATTCTGCGTGGCGAGCCCCTTCGGGTACTGGAGCCTGCGCCGGTACGGGGCTACCGGGGACGGTCTCGTCCACGGCCACGGGTACGCCCAGAACCACTTCGCGTCCAACATGTTCGCCATGGCGGAGATGATGGACTGTAACGGGCGAGACACGTTCGACCCCGAGCTCAAGCGCCTCGCGGACTGCTCATTCTGGTGGAGTTCGCCGATGAATCCCGCGGCGGTTTCGGACATTTTCACCATCGCCTCGCGGCACTGGCCCGATCCGGCCTACAAGGCATTCGCCCGTAAATCGCTGCTGGAGGGCGAGCCCTCGCCGCTCACCGGACCGGCCCCCGATTTTTCCGTTCCGCCTTCGGTGAATTTCCCCTCTTCCGGGCTGACCATTTTGCGCCGTCCCGATCCCGCTGGAACGGGGACGATCGACGCCGAATTCAAGTGGGGCATCCCGGACAACCGGGGATCCTTCTCGGTGCTGTCGCTCGGGCTGAATTTCCGGGGCTACCGCGCGCAGAGCTACACGGGGCATTTCCCCTGGGGTTCCACCGACCTGCACCACCTCTGGCAGATTCAGACCGCCTCGCACACCACGCTGGTGGTGGACGGCCGTAATCAATCCGGCATGCGGGATTACTTCAAGGGCCATTATCAGCCGCATGCCTCCCAACAGGTATACTACGAGGACGGGAAGAACGCCGCGGTCACCCTGGCCCGCAACGACCGCATCTATCCCGGAGTGAAAATCTGGCGGGCGGTGTGCGTGCTCGATGGCGCCGTGGTGGTCGCGGACCTTCTCCGTTCGGACGCCGAACATACCTATGACTGGTGGTTCCACGGTCTCCCGGATCATTCCGACGGCAAGTCGGGCATCCGCGCCGGTCTCGCGCCGCGCCCGGAGCCGTTGGGGAAGGCCGACGGTTACCAGATGGTGAACGACCTCTCCTCCGCCCGGATTTCCGGCGACCTGGCCGCGGACTGGACCATTCCCGAATCCGGAGGCCGCAAGGGGTTCATTCTCTCCCTGCGGGCGCTGAACAGCGAGCCGATGGAGGCGGTCCACGGGTTCGAATGGTCGGCCCAGTATTCGAAGCGGGAGAAGGAATTTCTGGTCCTGCGCCGTGAGAAGGCCAAGAACGCCGATTTCATCGTCCTCCTCCAGCCGAGGGGAAGGGAAGAGGCCGCCGCGTCGGCGGTGCGGTTCACGCCGGTCGATACCGGGGGCCGCGCGCTGGAAAACGCCGCCGGAGTGCGGGTGAGCATGGGCGGGAAAACATACGAGATCATCGTGAATCCGGACGGCGCGGAGGTGAAAACCGCCGGTGGAAGCACCAGTAAGCCGATATCGGTGGAGTGAGGGCGATTCGGGGGAAACCGGCGTTGACCGCGCCGGTTTCTTGCCGCCACTTATTCCCCGTCCGAAATCTCTCCGGGGGTGAGGGGGAAGTATTCAGCAATGCACGGGAGGGATCATGCATATGCCGGAATCTGAAGCACTGGCCCGACGTATCGCGGAACTGGAACGCGAACTCGCGGAAACCCGTGTTCGCGTGGAAACCCTGGAACAGGAGAAAGCGCGGCTGGAGGAATTCATCGAACTCATGCCCCAGCCGGTGTTCGAGGTGGATTGCGGAGGACGCATCGTTTACGGGAACGGCAAATCCTACGAACTGTTCGGATACCGCCGGGAGGAAATGACGGCGAGTACGAACATTCTCCAGATGATCGCCCCGGAGGCGCGCGATCTGGTGCGGGAGTCCTTTCGTCGGGTATTGCTGGGGGAGCAGCCCGGCGGCGGCGAATACACCGCGATGCGCAGGGATGGAAGCAGGTTCCCGGTCATCATCTTTTCCGTGCCGTTTTCCTCCGGGGGCCAGATTCAGGGGATGCGCGGTCTCATTATCGATATCAGCGCCCGTAAGCAGATGGAAGAGGCGTTCCGGGAGAGCGAGCGGCGGTACCGTCTCATCTTCGACACGGTTCCGGTTTCCATCTGGGAGTATGATTTCAGCGAGGCGGTTTCCGAGGTGCGAAAGCTCCGCGAACAGTATCTCCCGGATTGCCGGCGGTTTCTGGAGGAACATCCCGAGCGGCTGCGGAAAGTCATCGAAGGGGTGAAACTGCTGAACGTGAATCCCGAGACGCTCCGTCTCTATGGCGCGGCGACCAGGGAAGAGATCGCCGGTTCCTATGGCTCGCGGCATACTCCCGAGGCAATCGGAATATACCGTGACGCGCTGGCGGCGTTCATCGAGGGGAAGAGCCATTTTTCCGGCGAAACGGTGAACGAAACACTGGATGGCAGGCGAATCCATGTATTGCTGCACATGATGATTCCGCAACGGGGCGAGACGCGCGTGCTGGTGACCGCCACCGACATCACCGCCCGCAAGCAACTGGGGGAGAAGCGGCTCAAGGCGGACAAGCTGGAATCGATCGGACTGCTCGCCGGGGGAATCGCCCACGATTTCAATAACATCCTCGTCTCCGTCCTGGGGAACATCTCTCTCGCCCGTCTCTACGCAGAGGACGCGGAATTGCAGGGAATCCTCTCCGCAGCGGAGAACGCGACCTTCCGCGCCCGCGATCTGACCCATCAACTCCTGACTTTCTCCAAGGGCGGCGCGCCGGTGAAGGAAACCGCGTCGATCACCGGAATCTTCCGGGAGTCGGTCGGATTCTGCCTGCGCGGCGCCAGCGTGGGCTGCGAGTTCATCCTCCCGGAGGACCTCCGTCCGGTGGATGCGGACCGCGGTCAGATAAGCCAGGTGATCAACAACCTGATTCTCAACGCGGTGCAGGCCATGCCGGATGGCGGGACCATCACCGTGGGGGGGGAGAACCTGGATGTTGTCGCCGGGAGCGGGCTTCCCCTGACACCGGGGCGGTATGTGAAAGTGTTCGTGCGCGACCAGGGATCGGGCATTCCCCCGGAGAACATCCCCCGTCTTTTCGATCCCTACTTCACCACCAAGGAAACCGGGAGCGGGCTGGGACTGGCCACCAGTTGGTCCATTATCCGTAACCACGGCGGCCACATCCTCGCGGAGTCCGTGGAGGGCCGAGGCGCCGTGTTCACTTTCTATCTCCCCGCCGCGGAAAACCTTCCGGAACCGGAAAAGCCCGCGCACGCCCCGCGCGGGAACCACACCGGCCGCATTCTGGTGATGGATGACGAGAAAACGGTGCGGGACATACTTTCCCGTCTGCTTCGTTATCTCGGACACGAGGCGGAAACCTGCCGCGAGGGGAAAGAAGCGCTTGCCCGGTATCGCATGGCGCGTGAGAAAGGCCGTCCCTTCGACGCGGTCATCATGGATCTGACCGTTCCCGGAGGGATGGGGGGAAAAGAGGCGGTGCGGGATCTCCTGGAATACGATCCCCGGGGACGGGTCATCGTTTCGAGCGGGTACTCCAGCGAACGCATCGTCTCCGATTACCGGGAATACGGGTTCCGGGCGGTTCTCCCCAAACCCTACGAAGTGGATGAACTGCGGGAGGTGGTCGACCGGGTGCTGGGTTCCGGAGAATGAGCGGGGAAAGTGATACGACGGGGGAGCGCGGGATGACGGCCCGGTCAAACGGTCGGGTAAGGATTTGAAACCGGTTCAGACAATCAGTCGGCTCTCTGGGCCGCATACTTTGAGAGCAATACGGCTCGTTCCGCGTGGGGATCGCTTCGACAGGCTCAGCGACCGCGCTGGCCGAGCCTTTCGACGCCGGCATAAAGAGACAAAGTGAACCGTATTACCCTTTGCCCCTTTGTTCCTTTGCTCCTTTGCCCCTGATTGGATTATATTGTTTTTCGTATTACGGCGGGTTTCCCCCTGCCGGGGGACGGGAGCGCATTGCCGCAAGGGAATGGATGACAGCGGGATCGAACGGTCGTGTTCACGGATATGGAACGGGAAGATGCCATGCGTGATGGAGAAAAGACGAAGGATCAGTTGATACGGGAGCTGAACGAACTGCGGGCGCGGGTCGAAGACATGGAACGCCTCCAGGCGGATGGGCGGGGGCGGGCGGAGGAAAGCGAGGCGCGGTTCCGGGCGCTGTTCAACTCCATGATCGAGGGGGTCGCGCTTCATGAACTGATTCGCGATACAGGGGGAACTCCGGTGGACTACCGTATCCTCGATATCAATCCCGCGTTTGAGCGGCATGCGGGAATCGAGGGGCGCGAGGCACGGGGGGCGCTGGCGAGCGAGCTTTTCCACTCGGGGGAGCCGCCGTTCCTCGAAACCTATGCCAGAGTCGCGGAGAGCGGAGCGCCCTGCGCATTCGAGACGTTTTTCCAGCCGATGGGCAGGCATTTCCGCATTTCGGTGTTTTCGCCCGGAAAGGACCTGTTCGCCACGGTTTTCGAGGATATCACCGAGCGCAAGCAGTACGAGAGCAAAATCACCCGTCTTGCTTCTTTCCCGGAACTGGACCCCAACCCCATTGTCGAGGTGGACCTGGAAGGCCGGATTGAATATATGAATCCGGCTGCCCGCCGGGAATTTCCCGAAATGGCGTCGAATGGGACGGATCACCGGGACACGGGGCCGGAGAGTTACCGGTTTGACGGGCTGGAAGCGATACTCGAGAGTTTCCGTCGCGGGGAAACGGATTCGGTCGACCGTGAAATCGAGGTCAACGGGACATGGTATCGTCAGACGATTTCCTTTGTGCCGCCCATACAGCGGGTGCGCGTCCACAGTATCGACATCACCGGGCGCAAGCGGGCGGAAGCCCATCTCCGGCGTCACGAAACACAGTACCGCACCATTCTCACCGCCACCATGGACGGGTTCTCCCTGTTCAACCGCGCGGGGCGGTTTCTCGATGTGAACGACCGTCTCTGCGAGATACTCGGATATTCCCGCGAGGAGCTGTGTTCACGGTCCGTGTTCGATGTTTCGCCGGAGCGGAATGAGGCGGAGTTCCAGGCGCAGATCGCGCTTATACGGGAGTGTGGGTTCTACCGTCACGAAACCCGCCGGAGACGGAGCGACGGAGTGGACATCGAAATCGAGGTGAGTGTCAATTACATTCCGGACGAGGACT
Organism: uncultured bacterium; assembly: GCA_964426865.1. Lineage (GTDB taxonomy): Bacteria > Latescibacterota > Latescibacteria > Latescibacterales > Latescibacteraceae > JAWLHT01. The sequence continues at coordinate 6,220 of CAYRTQ010000037.1, read as the reverse complement.
GTTTCATCGCCTTTTACCGTGAACTCACCGAGAAGAAGCGGTTGGAGGAGCAATTCCGTCAATCCCAGAAAATGGAGTCGGTGGGGCGTCTGGCGGGGGGAGTGGCCCACGATTTCAACAATATTCTCACCGCCATCATCGGAAACGCGGAACTCACCCGCATGTCCCTGTCTCCCGCCGATCCGATCTATCCGGACATTGTGGAGATCGGGAAAGCGGCGGAGCGCGCCGCGAATCTCACCCGTCAGCTCCTCGCCTTCTCCCGGAAGCAGATCATATCTCCCAAGGTGCTGAACCTGAACGACCTCATTCTCGACATGGATCGCATGTTCCGCCGTATCATTGGGGAGCACATCGAATACCGCAATTTGGTCTATCCGGGGCTGCACCCGGTGAGCATGGATCCCGGGCAGGTGGAGCAGGTGCTCACCAACCTGGTGGTGAATTCCCGCGACGCCATGCCCAAGGGCGGGACTCTCACCATCGAGACCGCCAACGTGTACCTGGAGGCGGAGTACACCCGGACCCACCCGGATACCGCGCCCGGCGATTATGTGATGCTGGCGGTGAGCGATACCGGGACGGGCATGGACAAAACGGTGCGGGCCCATCTGTTCGAGCCTTTCTTTACCACCAAGCCGCAAGGCAAGGGGACCGGGTTGGGGCTGTCCACCTGCTACGGCATCGTGAAGCAGAACCGGGGCGCCATCGCGGTCTCCAGCGAACCGGGTTGGGGCACGACCATGAAAGTGTTCCTGCCCGCGCTCCCGGACGCCGCGATCCAGCGGACGGCGGAGGGGGAACGGGTCCCCGCCTGCCGGGGGATGGAAACCATTCTCGTGGTGGAGGATGAACCCGCGGTCCGGGCCATGATCGTCCGCATACTCGAGGAACGGGGATACACGGTGCTGACCGCGGGCGACGGGCGCGAGGCGCTGGAGGTCTCCACCCTGCACTCCGGGGACATTCACGCGCTCATCACCGACATCATCATGCCCCGTATGGGCGGGAAGGACCTCTCGGCGAAGATCACGGCGCGCCGTCCCGCGATAAAGGCGCTCTTCATGTCCGGGTACACGGACAATTCCATTGTCCACCACGGTGTTCTGGCCCCGGGCGTGGAGTTCATCCAGAAGCCCTTCTCTCCCCTGGCGCTGGCGAAAAAGGTCCGGGAGATGCTGGACGGGATAGAGGCGTGACGCGCGGGATGTGACACCGGCGGTTGCATCAAGGTAATCATGCGAATCATGGTTCATACGAGCAATAATTCAAGCGCGAGAGTATACGGCCCAGCAAGCTACCTGATTGTCTGAACCGGTGATGCGCATGATTGAACTGATGAAAGACTGATAAGGGTGTTTCTTTTCATCATCTTCTATCATTTGTATCATGCGCATCACCGGTTCAGACAGGTTTCAAACACTTTCTTACCCGCTTGATCACTCATTCGTATCAGGCAAAACATCCGGCGATGTTTCATACAAATCAGGATTCTATACGTTTCCCACCTCTCATCAAGGATGAATCCCCATGTACAGGCGGTACATCGTCTCCATCCTGCTCGCGGTCGCGGTCGCCGCATCCGCCTCCGGGCAAACCATGAGAACCATGCGTGTCGATCAGCTCCGGGACAAGATCGCCGGAGGATGGGCCGGGAAAATGATCGGGGTATCCTACGGCGCGCCCACCGAGTTCAAGGCCCAGGGGAAGCCCTATGATGAAGACCTGTTGTGGGAACCCGGAATGGTGAATAACTCCCTCCAGCAGGATGACATCTATGTCCAGCTCAGTTTCATGATGGCCATGGACCGGTATGGGGTGGACGCGCCGGCGGAGAAACTGGCGGAATCATTCGCCACCGCGGGGTATCCCCTGTGGCACGCCAACGCCCAGGGCCGCAAGAATTTCTTCGACGGCATCATGCCCCCGCTCTCCGGAACTCCGGAATACAATATCCACGCCGACGACATCGATTTCCAGATCGAGGCGGACTACATCGGCTTCATGAATCCCGGCATGCCCCGCACGGCCTCGAAAATGGCGGACAAGGCCGGGCATATCATGAATTACGGCGACGGGGTCTACGGCGGCGTGTTCGTGGCGGCGCTCTACACCGAGGCGTTTTTCCGGACCGACGTGGCGGACGTGGTGAACCGCGCGCTCCGTTCCCTCCCCCCGAAGAGCGAGTACGCCCAATGCATCCGGGACGTGGTGAAGCTCCATGCCCGGTATCCCGGCGACTGGAAGGAAGCCTGGAAGCGTCTGGAAGCGAAATGGGGGGGCTGCGACATCTGCGGCTCGAACCAGCCGTTCAATATCGACGCCAAGATGAACGGCGCGTATATCGTGATGGGCCTTCTCTATGGCGGCGGCGATTTCGGGAAGACCATGGAAATCGCCCTGCGCTGCGGACAGGATTCGGACTGCAATCCCTCCAACGCCGCGGCGGTCATCGGGGTGATGCGGGGATACCGCGCCATTCCGGAGGTCTGGAGAAGCGGCATCCCGGCCATCGCCGATTCCCAGTTCATTTTCACCGATTACACGTTCAATACCGCGGTGGAGCGCACGCTCGGGTATGCCCTTCAGCTCATAGCGGCGAACGGCGGGAAAGCGACCGATACCGAGGTGACCGTGAAAATCCAGAAACCCTCCGCGCCGAGACTGGAAGAGGCGTTCCCCCGGGTCGTGCCGTCCGGATCGTATTCGGTGGTCGATGCTTCGGCCTGGACCTTCAGCGGAAACTGGACCGGGGACCGTACGAAAGTATCCGATGAAAAAGGCGCTTCCGCCGAATTCACCTTCACCGGGACCGGGGTCGCCATTCAGGGGAGCTGGATGGAGGACGGCGGCAAGGCGGACGTTTTCGTGGACGGCAAATTCAGCCGCGCCATCGACGCATGGTTCAACCAGCCGGGGGGATACTCCATCTGGCAGACGTTCAAACTCGCCCCCGGAAAGCATACCGTGCGCATCGTGGTGAAAGGGGAGAAGCGCGCGGAATCCAAGGGAGCGAAAATCGGTCTCTCCGCGGGTGTGGTGTTCAAGACCGGACCGAAAGGGTATGCGGGGAGAAGTATATAGCGCACCCGAGGCGTGAACCGTACTTCGACCGCCTGTCTGAACCGGTGATGCGAATGACTGGAATGATGAATCGCTGATGAACGCGGTGGTCCATCTATTTCATCATGCGCGTCACCGGTTCAGGCGGGCTTTTTTTGTATTCCGCCCGAATTGAATCCAATCCGGGATGATATCACCGGATACGCCGCTCCAAAAAAAATATCAGCGGAATGCCACCTTCGGGCCATACAATGGTCTAATAGAAACAAGATTCATTGAAGTATGGTTTCACACCGTCGGAAAACCGGCGGCGCTATTGCTTTGTCAACCGGAAGATGCGGGGTGCGGGTTGGCTGGCTTCGACAAGCTCAGCCAGCGGTGGGCGCTGAGCCAGCGGGGGACGCTGAACCTGCGGACACTGAGCCTGCGGACACTGAGCCTGCGGACACTGAGCCTGTCGAAGTGTCGAAGCGCAGTCCACTCAAGTCTATCCGGTTGACAAGGCGCTGTTACGGGGGAGTTGTATGAAAGTAATTCTTGACACCGATCTGGCGGGAGACATCGACGACGTCTTCGCCCACGCGCTCATTCAGGCCAGTCCGGAACTGGATGTGCTGGGAATAACCCTTTGCGACGGCCCCACGGAGCTTCGGGCCCAGGTGAGCCGCCGCATGCTCCATGAATGCGGGCAACACCACATCCCGGTGGCCGCGGGCCGTCCGACAAGCAACGGGGCGCATCCCGCGCAGCTCGCCTGGGGCGGGGAGTTCACCGGGACGTCTTCGGACGGACTCGATGCCGCGGATCTCATCATCCGTTCCCTTCGGGCGCACCCCGGAGAAGTGATCATCATCTCCATCGGGCCGGTCACCAATCTGGCGGATGTCATCCGTCGCGATCCGGAGGCCTGGCGGATGGTCCGCGGGGTATACGCCATGTTCGGGTCGTTTTACTCCGGCTACTATCCCGGCTCCGGGCCCGCGGCGGAATGGAATGTTGTCGCCGATGTGGAGAGCGCGCGGCTTTTGCTGAATTCCGGGGCGTCCATCACCCTGGCCGGGCTGGATGTCACCGCGCGCACCCAGTTCTGCCCGATACGCCGGGAGAAACTCTTCGCGCGTTCCGCCCCGCTTGTCAACGCCGTACGGGAACTCTACACCCGCTGGGCGTCGGACAGCCCCTGGCCCGATCCCACCCTTCACGACGCGGTGCCGGTTTCCATGGCGATGGACTGCGGATTTGTCGATACCAAAGGGGTGTTCGTGCGGATCACCGACGACGGCTTCACCCGCGTGGAGGAAAACCATCCCCCCAACTGCCGCATCGGGGTACGCATCGACCGTGAGGCGCTGCTGGACTGGGTGCTCCACCGTCTCTCGGCGGCGTAATACCAAAAAACCGGGAAGACATCGCTCGAATCTCACCCGGCCTTGCTTCGCGCAGCCGTTCTCTCCCGCATGGCTGGAGAGGGCAAAAAGGGAGTTCTTTCGGGCCTGTATTTTTCCGGAGAACGGCCAAAGGCGCGGGAAGCGCGTCTCCGGCGAAACATATTCTCCCGTAATCGATTCGATATCGGGATGAGCGCCTGACCGGGCGGATGAAGCATATCCGCCCGTTTTTATTTTGCTTGCAAACGGGAAACAAGTCTGCTTTCTTTCCTCATTCATCCGAGAACGCGTTCCCCTGTCCCCTGTCTCTCCGAAAGGAGCACGCCCCATGCGGTCCCGTTTCGTGCGGCTCATATTCTCCACGCTCATGCCCGCGGTCGCCTTCCTCCTCCTGCCGCCCTCGGCTCCGAATGCCGCGGAGAAGATGAAAATCATCTTCGATACCGATCTGGCGGGGGATATCGACGACGCCTTCGCCCATGCCCTGGTGCAGGTCAGCCCGGAATTCGAGGCGCTGGGAATCACGGTGTGCGACGGCGCCACGGACCGTCGGGCAAAAGTGAGCTGCCGCATGCTCCACGAATGCGGGCAGGAGAGCATCCCGGTGGCGGTGGGACGGCCCACCCGCATGAACGACCGTCAGCCCGACCAGCTCATCTGGGGCGACGGGTTCGCGAAGAAAACTCCCGTAAAGGAGTCCGCCGCGGATTTCATCATCCGCATGCTGCGGAAATATCCGGGGCAGGTGACCATCATCAGCGTGGGGCCGGTGACCAATCTCGCCGATGTCATCGACAAGGACCCCGTCGCATGGAAAATGGTGAAGGAGGTATACGCCATGTTCAGATCGTTCTACATCGGCTATGACGGCGGCGCGCGTCCCGATCCGGAGTGGAACGTGATTTGCGATATACCGGGCGCGAAGAAATTTATCGATTCGGGCGTCCCAATAACGCTGGCGGGGCTGGATGTCACCACCATGGTGAAATACGGCGCGGAACGCCGGGGGCTGCTCTTTGGCCGCCGCTCGCCGCTCACCGACGCCATCAGCGGGCTTTACTCCCTCTGGGCCGGGAAAAATCCGCACGCCGAGCCGACGCTTTTCGACCCGGTGGCGGTGTCCATGGCGCTCAACGCCGGGTTCGTGGTCACGAAACCGGCCGGGGTGCGGGTGACCGACAAGGGGCTCACCGTGGTGGACGATTCCCTGGCCCCCAACTGCAAAATCGGAGTGCATGTCGAGCGCGAGCAGTTCCTGGACTGGCTGACCGGGCGTCTGGTGCAGCAGAACCTGATGCGGAATTGAGGAAAGAAAGGCGCGATGGACGAGAACAAAGCCATTATCGAAACGGCGCTCCGTCATTACCCGGACATCCAGGCCATATACTTTTTCGGTTCCCACGGCACAGCGGATGAGCAGCCGGAAAGCGATGTGGACATCGCCCTGCTCCTGCCGCCCGCGCGTGCGAAAAAGGCGGGGTCCCTCGCGGTGAGCGATCTCTGGAACGAACTGGAAACGGCTCTCGGGAAAACTGTGGACCTCATCACCCTGCGTCTGGCCTCCACGGTGCTCCAGAAGGAAGTGATCGCCGCGGACCGCCGCGTGTATACCGGGGACGAATACGCCGCCGCCGAATTCGAGATGCTTGTGATCTCCTTCTACCAGAAACTGAACGAAGAACGCGACGCAATTATCGGAGATGTGCTTGCGGGCGGGAGGTTTTTTCATCCATGAACGACATGGTTCTTGTCAAAAAGGAAAGCATCGA
>CAYRTQ010000036.1:0-20015 GCA_964426865.1 uncultured bacterium | reverse complement strand
TCGGTGACCCGCGGCCCCCTATCCGGCCTGCGGCCACCTTCCCCCCGTAAACGGCTGGGAAGGAAAGACATCCCACTCCGGGCGGGCAGGGCAAGGAAAACACTTTTTACCTGCCCCCGGTCACGGGGGAAGGTGGCGCGAGCCAAAGCGAGGGCCGGAAGGGGGCTTCCCCAACACTATCCAGTTGAAAAAGCAGTAGAAGAGCGATAAGCCATCTGCCACGAAAGGCACAAAACACCCGAATAATGAGCGTCTCACCGGGCGTAATTTCGTGATTTTCGTGCCTTTCGTGGTAAAATGAACGGTATTGCGTTTAAACCGCCCGCGCCATTTTTTCCTTACCTTTTGACCGGAAATGGCGTATATTATCGCGATATTTCCGTCGCCTTCTCCCGCAACCCCGCGTTTCCGGAAGCATCCGTCGAAACGCACAACGGACCCGTTTCTACACCCGCTGTGGGCAACCGGGGAGCGAGACGCTTCATTCACGGCCCGAATGCCGTGGCAACCCAAGAGAACCATCATGAACGAACCTGAAAATCAGCCGGAAAAACAGCCCGATGGGCAGCCGGAAAATCAGCCCATGCCCGACTATGAACTTTTGCAGCGCCATTTCCAGGAACGCCATCATCGTATTCCCCGCCAGAGCATCCAGGATTCCATCGCGCATTCCCGTTCCACCCTGATCACCAATCTGGTCATCGAGATCGCCTCCGGGCTGGTGCTCCTTATCGGCATCTTGTACGCCGTGATATTTCTCTATTCGCATCGCAATCTGCTGGACCCGGGGCGTTTCAAGCTTTATCTCGAAATCATCACCTTCTTTACGCTCGCCTGGTTCACCTATGTGGGCTTCAAGGTCCGCGCGAAATACCGGCTGCTCCGCAAATACAGCCGTCCGCCGGAGGATGACCAGCACCGGCTGTAATCCCGGCCCACGCAACTTTTGCGCACAGAGGGGAAACGCGTACGCATCCCGCCATGCTTCCCGGATTTTTCCAAAACGTGTCCGGACAGACACGGAGGCTTTCCCCGGACGCTGTTTCCCCTCTCCGCCACACCTTGCCCCTCCCGGCGCGGATCATCGCTTTTTCCCTCTGTCCCTCTGCTCCTTTGCCCCTTTGCTCCTTTGCCCTCCCCTCCCTTCTCCTCACCCCCGCCAGCGTGTTTTCTCCGGGCGCAAATCCAGATGAATGAACGTGTCGTACCGTCCGATGCCGCCGAACCCGAGCCGTTCCGCGCCCTCGTGCAATGCCGCGAGCTTGTCCGGAGCGCCGTCCGAGGGGCGGATGTCCGTGGCGAAAAGGAGATGCCAGGAGCGCGACGCGCCGCCCACCGCGCGATTGTGGCGCGTGCACCGGTAGCCGGAATTGACCAGGATGGGGAAACCCAGCTCACAGCGGAGCTGTTCCAGGAGACGCAGGTGGGAGTAGAATCCGGGGACGATCCGGAGCGTGTCGCAACAGGGGCAGAGGAAGTCGCTGTAGAGGAAATGTTCGGTGACATAATAGTTTGGCTCGTCACGGGTGATGGTTTGCTCCGGGGACATGTGTTATCTTCCTTTCCGGTTGAGTGGGGCGTTACAGGTTCACTTGAAGTCTCATGAAAACGTACTCGGTTGCCCGGCATGCGGTTAACTTCAGTCTCGAATCCATTACCGCGCATCCGTCCGGACGATGCGGGAGGTATCTTCCCGCCCGGATATTCATAATCATTTTCATTATGCATTCTTTATATCGTACCGCAGCGCTGTCCATTACATACATTCTGCCCCCATCGGTCCAATATCGGAGTCTGCGCACCGGTCTCCGTCTTCCGTTTTTTCCCTTTGCCCCTTTGCTCCTTTGTTCCTTTGCCCCTTTCTCCCCTTCTCTCTACCCCTTCACCACCCCCAGCGCATGAATGACACACGGTTCCGGAGAGACGGTCGTGGTTGCCGCGAAGAGGAGGATACGGTCCCCGCTTTCGGCAAGACCGCTGTCCGTGACATATCCGAACGCCGAAGGCGCGGTGCGGTCGAAGAAGAAATAGCAGGTCGCGTTCCCGGGCAGCCCGGTCGCCGATCCGGCGGGGATGGAGAACCGGCAGTCGCCCACCCGCAGCGTGCCCGAAGTCCAGGATACGCTGTTCCAGGACGCTGCGGAGAGCGTCCCGAAGAACCGGAAGGACTGATTGCTGAACCCGAGTCGGGTGGAGCCGGTTTCGGCGGCGGAGGAGCTTTCCGCGAGCGCGGCGCGGGTACGGCGCACGCCTTCCTCACGGGCTTCGCGCAGGGCGGTCAGCACATCCGCCAGTCCCCGCGCGGGGGTGTCGAGCCGCACGATCATTTTCCCGGGACGAAGGAGGTCGGTTTCGCGCTCCATCACCCGGGTGGACGCCCGGAGGCCGAGCGTGGGATCGATGACCGTCACCGTATCCCCCAGCCCGAACCGCGGGGAGGCCCGTTCCATGCCACGGTCGCCGGAACGGTCCGCCAGTTTCACCGAATAGGTGATCTCCGGCTCTTTGCGCGCGTTCAGCATCTCCATCGCGCGGTCCCGCAGGGTATCCGCGCTCCGCCCGATGGTGAACGGCAGGACCCGCGCCCCTTCCGCGATCTGCGCGCTGTCCAGGAAAAATTCCGCTCCCGTTTCCCCCTCCTGCATGATCCTGATACGCGCCGTGGAGGTGAGCGCCTTCCAGTTCTCGATCCGCACCACAGCCAGCCCCGTCCCGGTCACCGCGTCCGGCCTGCGGTACACCGCCGTCCCGTCCTCCACCTGCACCCGCACCGTGCCCGACTCGAGCACGACATTGGCGAAAAAGCTGTACACCCGCCCCGGAACAACGGTCACATCCTGGGAAATCCCCTGCCCGGCGGCGGCAGTCCGCACCCGCTGGGACGCGCAGCCGTAGAGGAGGAACGCGGGGTCGGTGTTACGGCTCACCTCGGCGCCCGCGTTGGTCCATCCCGCGCAGAGTCCGAGGGTGTAAACGCCGTCGAGAGCGGGAGTGGTCACCAGGTTCGTCACCGCCTCAAGCGTCGGCTCGTGGCAGACCGCCTCGTGACACCCCCAGGCGGCGATGGAAGCGGCATCCTCCACGCAGGGCGCCCCGACGCCCGCGCTGGCTCCCCGCAGGTCCAGGAGCGGCGTTCCCCCGCCGATGCCGTAGACCCGGTTCGCCAGGCGCGCGATGCTCACCGTTCGGGATGCCGCGGCGAGATTGATCCCGTAGCGGAACACCGCGCCGTTGTCCGCGCCGATACGGTCGCGGATGTTGATGGCGCCCGCCGTCTCGTCCAGTTCCAGCTCCCCTCCGGTGAGCGCGCAGATGCGGAGGAGGCAGTCCAGCACCGGCTCGTATTCGAACCGCACGTACGGTATCATATCCGATGGCTCCACCGTTCCCGCGCCGAACGCGGAATATCCCAGCACCCGCGAGACCAGTTCCGAAGGGGTGTGGTTCACACAATCCACCGCCTCCGCGAAAATTTCTTCCGCGGCGTCCCCCAGCAGGTGGCGCGACACGATTTTCAGGCACCGGCGCTCACGCTCTCGGGCTTTCCCCGCTTCCAGCACCCGGAACGCGCTCCCGGTGCGTTCATGCGTTTCCCGCACCCGGAGATACGCGGTTCCGGGCGATATGTACTCCCACTTGTCCGGGTCGGTGGCATCCACGATCAGTGTCGCGGGGGTGTTCACCCGTTCGTAGAGACGGGCGGTCGTGACTCCGGTGAGTTCCGCCACGCGGTGTTTCGAGGCGTCGAGAATATCGATGGTGTAGTTCATGGTTCCTCCGGTTGGGAAAGAAGGCGGCAAAGCATCGATGCGGCGGGGATCCACCGTTCTATTCCCTCTTCAACTGGACAGTGTCGGGTGGATTGCGTATCGACTATTCGACAGGCTCAGTGTCCACAAGCTCAGCGCCCGCCGCTGGCTGAGCTTGTCGAAGCCAGCTAACCAACACCCTGCATCTTCCGGTGGACAGAGTACTGGACTGCCGGCGAGACCCGGGGCCCTACCCTCATATTTCGGTTTACGGCGGCTCAAGCATCGTCCCCGGACCTTGCGGCTCCGGCGCGACCGCATTTTCTTCACAGGTATCTCCTCCGGTACCGCACCTCCATCCCGCCCATCGCGGTACGGCAACGGATCATGGTCTGTGTACGGTCTGTCGCGGTCCGTCGCCTTCCCGGAGTGAGCACCGGGATTTCACCGTCGAGATTTCCGAGCGCGTTGGAACGGGTTCCCGAGGAAACATCGAAGAATTCCGCGGTGCGCCGTACCGAGTCGATGGCCAGCGTGTCCCCGGTGTCGAGCGTTCCGGTGTATTCCAGCGTGATATTGTGATTGGCGATGGATTCCACATCGTTGGCCGCCTTGAGCATCTCGTCCGCGGAGAGCATGCGCGACCAGCCCGCCACCAGCGTGAACACCGCGTCCGGCTGGAGACCGCCGTCACCGGAATGCAGCGTAACCGTAACCGGCGCTTGCCGCAACACCGCTGTATCTCCCCCGACTCCCTCCTGGACGCCGTCCACGTAGATTTTCATTCCCCCCGCGTTGGTGCTGTCCCAGGTGATGCCGAGCACGATACGGGTCCCCGCGGTGAACGCCTGGAAGGAGCTGCGCACCTCCGCCTGCGCTCCCCCGGCGCGTTTACAAAACACCCACGCCTGCTCCGAACCGTCCCAATACAGCCGGATCAGGTTGTCGGCGTCATACCGGTGCTCGAACACCACCGCGTCGGTCGTTTTCGAGGAACTCCGCCACTGCGGCTCGACCGCCACCACCCACGCGCCGTCAGACCGGTTTCCGTCTGCGGCATAACACACCGTATCGCTTCCCGTTACAAGAATCCCCTCCCCCGTTTCGGTGGAGCGCCAGGCCATCGCCTCGTTCTCCGCGGGGAGGAAAACCCCGGTGCGGGTCGCGTTCTCCGCGTCGGTGAACGAGAGCCCGCGCGTGAAATCGCAGAGAAACACCATGTCTCCCACCGAAAACGCCGGGTCCTCCGAGGGTCCCCGGACGATGTAGACCGCATCGGAGGGAGCGTTCCCCAGATCCAGCGCCCGGAACTCTCCGGCGCCAGGGGCGAAGACCACCCGAACGATCTCGTTTGACCGGGCGAACGGCGTGGGGCACTTCATGGTAACCCGCAGTTTCGCGCTGGAGGCGAGATCGCGCTTCCCGAGAGTTTCCACCTGGTCGATGGATTCGTAGTAGACTTTCCAGTGACGGTCGCCCATGTCGGTGCGCTCCAGGGTCACCGGAGCGCGGGAGCGCCAGGGATTCCCCTCGAACGTGGCCAGGAAACTCTTCCGGTAGGCGATGCGGAGACGCAGGTCCTCGGGTGAGCTGCCGTGAATATGTCCTTCCAGCACCATGCGTTTCAGCGCAAAGTATTCATCCCGCACCTGCCAGGCGTGATCCCCGGGAATGAGTTCCTCGTCCGCGATGATCCGGGGAAGATCGAGTCCGCCGATGCTGTCCACGTGGAATCCGAAATCGGTGAGACTTTTCCCGGCCAGCCGTATGCTCGCCGGAAGCATGGTCATGAACGGGGGCGGGGTGATGGTGGAAGAGGCCTTTTCCACCATGAACCGCACCGAAAGCCCCGTTTCCGCGCCATCATGGGTTGTCAGACAAGCCGCCTCGCCCAATCCCGTCTCGATTCCGCCCCCGTTTCGCGCTTTCAGACAGAACACATACTCCGTCGCGGGCCTCAGCCCCGCCGCCGCCATCGCGCCCCACCCGCTCCCCGTCCGCCACTCCGGAACCGCTGCCCCAATTCCGTCCGCGCCCACCCATTGCCCGTCCGTATCATTGTAAACCGCATATTCCGTGTTTTCCGGGTTGCCGTCCTCCCCCGGAATCACCCGCAGGCTCGTGGAACCCACCCGCTCCAGGTTCGGAGCCGATGGCGTCTCCGCCAGCGTCCATCCATACCCCCCTCCCCCGTATTCCGTCTCCGTCATCGCCGCGCCTCCATTCATTGAAAAGCGCCCGAGCGCCATTAACCGTCCTTCCGTCTCTTTCCATCCGGCGCTCCGGCCCGTTGTCCTTATCTGCTCATCTCGCCTTCGCCCGGAGTCCGTACCACTCGTTCGGCCCCAGCCCCGTCACACTGTCGCCCAGCGCCGCGCCCCATCCCGCGAACGTCCTCCAGCCCCATTCGCCCAATGGTCCGTTACGGAGCGTGTGCGGCTGGGCTCCGGGGTCCACGAACCTCCCGCTCACCGAATCCTGGACCGCGTATTCCGTATGGGCGGGGTTGTCCCGTGGGTCGAGGAGAAACCGGAGCTTCGTGGTTCCCAATGCGCTCACCGTGGGCCGTCCCGGCGTACGGGTCAGCGTGCGGGCGCTCACTCCGGGGAGCGTACGGGCGCTGTTCGCCGTGAACGCCTTCACCGTCCACTGATGCACCGTGTTGGGGATGAGCCCGCCCACCGTCACCGCGCCCGTATTCGCCGCGAGCGTATCCGTCCCCGCCACCCGGGTGGAGTCGGGCAGGTTCAGCAGGACATAGCCGTACTCCCCCGCCGCTCCGTCCGTCCAGTCCGCCCGTATGGAATCGGGAGCGAGCACGGTGAGCGCGAGACCGGAGGGCGACCCGAGCAGCGTGTCCGGCATTCCCGGCGTGTAGTGGATGGTGAGACGGGTATTGTTCGCATACCCCGGGTTCGAGGAATCGAGAAACACCGCGCGCGAACTGTCCGAAACACCAATGCCGTCCAGACGCAGCCCGAAACCGTACGCATAATCGCGGCTCGGAGGAATATCCTGCCAGGCCCGGAAGAGCGCGCGAAGGTTGGGGGATTTCTTGTTTCCTGCGGCGCTGTTTATTGTCCAGCTTACCATTGCACTGGTGGTGTCCTGTGCTCCGAGATTCAGCGTCTCCACCGGCGGCAGATTCTTCACCCCCACCGCGCGCACTTTCACCGTAGGAGCCGATCCGCTCCGCTCTCCCGTGCGGATCAGCGTGACAAACATGCTGTCCACCCCGCCTTTCTGCACCGTCCAGGGCAGCGGGAAGGAGAGAAACCCGTCCAGCCGTTGCCCGGAGTCCGATTTCCCCACCCGCACCGCCGTGGAATCGCGTTCCCCGACACCGGAATTCACCGTGTAATCGTCATGTGCGTCGCCCGGAAGATCGATCGTGAGCGTGGCGCGCCCCCGCATGACATATCGCAGTTCCGGGGACCAGACCGTGGAATCCCCCGCGCCGTTCCGGTACCGGATACGATACACATAGGTGGAATCCGGATTGAGCCCGCCGTCACGGTGGGAATAGCTCCCGGTGAGCCAGCCGGAACCGTTCGCTCCCGGCCCGGATACCGCTTTCACCTCCATCCCGGTCATTCCGGAAATTCCGTTTGGCGGAGCGTCCACACTGACCCGAAGCGTATCCGAGCCGAGCGGGAGAATGTGCGCCTGCCAGATCTGCGGCGGCGCGAGCGGCGTCCAGACCGTATCCGGATTCGAGTATCCCCGCACTCCGGAGGAATCGGCGATCACCGACCAGATATGACGGGTGTTCATGGCAAGCCCGCGGATGATATCCGCCTCGGCGTTCGCGGCGAGTGTGTCCACCACGGAGGAATCGGCGTGGTCGAAAATGAGGAATCTCTGTTCGTTGCCGCTCATGTCGTCCCAGGTGCAGACCACCGTGGAGGAATCCAGCGCGGTCATGGTGAAATTGGAGGGTGGAATCACCGTGAGATGGTACCACACCGCCATACAGGGAGAATCGTCCTCGAACCCGAGACACTCCTCGAGCGTGGGCTGCACCCGGTTGATGTCACGGGCCGAGAGGAGCATGTATTTCGATTCTCCCCGAAGATTGATGGAATCGAGTCCCGCGGCATTGAGCGTGAATCTCAGCGTATCATTCACGGTATGGCAGGTTGCGCTGTTGACCGTATTGGAAAGAGCGGTCACCGTGTGGGCCGATCCCGCCTTCCAGCCCACGAAGTCGTTGTACCAACTCATGGACCAGCTCCCGGTGAACGTCGCCGCCGCCAGCTTCATGTCGAACTCCGCCGCCGTCCCGTCGTAATTCGTGACCAGCATGACTTTCGCGCTGTCGATGATCGCGTTGTCCGGCAGGAGGGAGGTATCGAATACGAGCGGGTTGCGGATGACCTCCCATATTCCCCCATTGTTTCTCTGCCCCACCATGTTGACAAAGTCCCCGCTGGGGGGATATGCCGCCGATGTCGTGTCACGGGCCGACGCGTAACTGGTCGTGCTCCGCCCCATGATGTAGCCGGTTTTTGCATCCACATCCCCGATGACGGTGGACGGATCGAGAAAAACCGGCCATTCCGCGTCAGGCGGAACCGCGAGACGGCACGTCAGGGTGTCGCCATCCAGAGACACGGTCACCGGAACATCCTTCCCCGAACCGTCCCAGGCTTCCAACCGGGGAACCCGGAATACCTCGATCCCCTTCGCATCGGAGAAAACCAGCCCGCCGTCCCGCTTCGACGCCCGGACGTTGGTTTCCACCTTCCAGCATACCGTCGTCCCGGTCCCGGAGGAAAGTGTCACCGTCTCCTTGACCCCTCCGGCGTCATGTTTCAGGTGAACCGTTCTTCCCGCCCAGTTCCCCGTGGGAGTGTACGTTACATGATTTCCATCGCGCTCGAACCGCAATCCCCGCTCTGGACGGGAGGGATCGAACCGGCTGGTATATCCCTTTCCGCGCACCGCCCGGGAAAACCCGTGGAGCGATTCCGTACGGGCGGTGAGATCGACCGCTTTCCACTCCCCCTTCTCGCGATAATACCTCGGCTTCGTGTATATTCTTGCGACACGCTCTTTCCCACCGGAAACACCGCATGTTTCCGAGCGCTCCGTACAGTGCGTGAGCGCATGGTGCGGGGCCTTCCCCGTGTCCGACCGGCTCTCTTTCCCCGTCCCGCGGGGCTGGGCCTGGACCTGCCCCGCTGCCAGAAGCGCCGCGATCAGCAACGGCATGATGATGCGCATGATGTTTTCTCCTTTGCAGTTCCCGAGTACACTGTCAACCGGAAGATGCAGGGTGTAATCTTTGGTTGGTTGGTCAGCCGGCGCGGACGCTGAGATCGTCGAAGCGTCCCCCGCGCAAAGGAAACCATATTGCCGCCAACCCCCGTATTCCGGATACATTCCGCTTCCCCTACCGGAAATCGTACCGGATCACGATTCGCAGCCCCGTTTTCTCCCCGGTCGGGACATTCACCCCGACATTCCCGGATATGTATATGTATTGGCTTGTCTGGTCGTGCGTTACACCGGTGATCGGCCCGCCTCCGCAACGCGTGAGATTGGGCGGCCCCGCGGTCGAAAGCGCTGTCCCCGGCGTTCCCGTTTCCACCTGCACCGCCGTTTTCCCACGGGTCCAGGTATCGGTGACATCCATATGCCAGGCCGCCGCACCCCCCACGCTCTCCGTTCCTTCCAGCCACACCCTGATATTGCACACCTCGACCGCTCCGTTCATGTCGCGCACCCTCCACCACACCACCCGAACCGGCGTATCCTGCGCTTCATCCGTGGTGTCCACCGTTCCCAGATCCAGCCTGTCACCGGCCCCGACCGCCGTTCCCTGCGCGGTACGGTCCCGCGGTTCCGCCGAATTGACTGAAAGTATTCTGAATTCTGTGATGGGAATCACTGTTTCCCCCCTCTGCATGGGCTATCTTGTAGCCATTCGTTATACCCGGTGTGTGTGAGACCTGGCGCATTCGGTACGCTTTAGCACGCGTACTGTTTCCCGCGTATGCCGCCCCTTATTTCCATCCGCTTTTGCGGAGCTCCTCTTCCAGCCTGTCCGCCTGCTCCTTCATTTGCGCTTCCAGGTCTCTCACCCGCTTCTCGAGGTCGCGGATTCGTTCCGCAGCCTCTTCGTAATTCCAGTCCATTTGTCCGTCCTCCCGCCTGATACACCGGTACACGCCGTATCTTCTACTGTCCTCTTTCAATACTTCACAAACACCAGCCCGAATACGCTCTCCTGGCACACCTCGCGTTCGTGGGCGGAATGCCACTCCGGCCCGGCGCTTTCGCCCTCGATGAGCGGCATGGCTTTCGCTCCCTCCAGTTCGATCTCCGCGTTGGCAAGCACTTCGTTCACCCGCGAGACAATGCTTTCCAGACATCCGCTTTCCGGCGCACCGTCCGCCAGCACACTCACATAGACCGCTACCACCACATTGCACATCCAGATCCCTTCCCCCTCCCCGGGTTCCAGATGACGCGCTTCCACCGTGACAGAGGGGTTTTTCGCCCTGACCGGACGCTTGGCCCCCTTGTACAGCGCCGCCATTCCGGCAAGCGCCACATCCGCCTTCACCAGACGGTATACCGCTGTGCTGATTTCGTTGATGTTCGGCATGACACGCTCCCCTTGTAAAAAGATGGTCCCTCGCGATTTTCAACGGGCAAACGCTGGCAATACGGGTTTCTCCTTGTCCTGGCGTTCAAGAAAAGTACAATGACGACAGGAGGGGCGCAGGCCTCCTTACCCCATGAATACGCCTGTGCAACCGCCAATTACAGTCGACTCCGGGTCATTGCGTTTCCCCATTGAAAACCGCGAAGCGCCAATTTATTTACACCTTCTTCATCACGCATTCCGTGTGGCTGCCCCACTCCCCCACCGATTCCACCATGAACGTCCGCCCGCCGTCGTACACCCGGTCTCCGGCCAGAATGGGAACCGGCGGGTTGCAGAACAGGAGCCATGCCGCGCTTTCGGTGACCCCGCTCCCACTTTCGGAGACAAGACGACGGATTCTCAGCGAAATCTGGATATCCGCGATCATGCTCCCGATCACCTCGGCCTCCGTTTCCGTATAGTTCCCGTCCGCGTCATATCCTCCTGCGGGACGGCTCACCCGCACCACGCGGGGGTACTCGATCTCGCTCTCTTCCACCAGATTCATACCGCCCCCTTTCTCCCCTCCCCTGTCAGGAGGGGCTGCGCCCGTCATATGCGCCTCCGGCGCGTCATAAGCGGCTCCGCCGCGTCAGAAGGGGCTGCGCCCCGTCATAAGCGGCTACGCCGCGTCATTTGGGGTTGACACCCCGGTCATTATTTCTCTTGAGGCCTGCAAGGCGGGTTAAGGATTGTCGAATTCTGAAACTCCGGCTGCGTGACACCCGTCCGGGCGCAAGCCCACCTGACGCGGCGCAGCCGCTCATGACGGGGCGTCAGCCCCAAATGACGCGCCGGAGGCGCATATGACGGGGCGTCAGCCCCTCCTGACGCGCGAAGGCGCTTGCTACACCCCCGCTTTCAGGTTTACCGTGGTCATTTCCTTGCCGCCTTCCAGCGCGCGGATTGCCGCGGCGCGGTTCCCGATCTGCTGGCCGAGCGACCGGGAGACATGTCCGCGCTGGACATCCACCAGTCCCGCGGCCTCGGAAAGAAGCGCCTCCTGCTCGCCGATGAGCGCGTCCAGTTCCTCGTTGGTCTTGCGCATGGGATTTTCTCCCCTTTCCGGATAATTCTCGTTTTCTTCTTTCAGGCGCCGATTCCCTCACCCCTGCCCCTCTCCCACGCGAAATGATGCGCGGGCGAGGGGAGAGAGGGCAGGGGTGAGGGTGGCTTGGGCGTTCCCCGGAATCAGGCTAACCGTCTTTGGCTGTTGCGCTCTATTGCGCAACCATCGTTGCGATTCCGGGCAAAACACTCCCCGTCATCGGGTCCTCACCCCGATTCTTCCTTTGGTTCCCTGACTATTTGAATCCTTGATTCTGCCGCTTACTCGAACTCAAACCCGTCCGGATCGGCCCAGGCGCCCCCGGTGGTGCTGTGGAGCACCACACCGGCGCCCTTGCCGATCACCGCGGTTCCGATGGCCCGCTCGTAGTAGGAATCTTCGAGCTGGCAGTTCGAGTTGCGCCCGGGGATGATCTGCAGGCCGCGCGCGGAGGGGTTGGGGTGGACGCGCTCCGCCACGCTCGGCTCGTCGAGACTGAGGAAGAGCAGGTAGGAGTCGGGAACCCATTCCTCGTGGTGGAGGACAAAGCCCTCGATGCTCACCCCTTGGGCGAATCCCCGGGTGGCGAGCGTGTCGGTGAGCCCGGTCGGAACCGTCGGAGTGGCCGATGCGGTCCAGGTGGCCCAGCCCTCCATGGCGCGGATGGTGTTGGCGTTGGCGTAAAGGTGCAGATTCAGGGGCGAGTATCCGTGTTCGAGAATGTGCTCCTTGGCCCAGCGGATGTCCGCGATGTCCCAGGCCGCGTCGCCCGCGCCGATATGGGAAAGGAGATAGTGGGTGTGACCGGAGTCGAACGTGTTGTGCTTGTATCGCGGCGGAGTCCAGGCCGCGCCGGAGTAGAACCCGATGGCGGACTTGACCAGCATGGTCCCGAAATATTTCTTCATCACCAGACGCTGGTCCGCGGCGATGGCCTTCTTGGTGCGCTCATCCAGCACACGCGAGCTGTTGGCCTGGATGAACCGGCGGGAGAACGCCTGCCCCAGCGCGTAGTAGCGCAGGTCCACCGGAATGGAGATGTCGCGCCCCTTCTGCCAGTCCGGCTGGCCCAACTCGGCGGCTTCGGTGAACTCCAGCGGAGCCTCGGAGAGCACCGCGTTCGGGCGGTCGATCTGGACTCCCACCCTTCGGATGAACTCGGCGATGTACTCCGGGTTCGTGTTGTACTCGTCGATCCAGCCCAGGTACCGGTCATACAGGGCGCTTGCCCGGACATTGTCGATGGTGCGGATTCCATATTCAGCCATCAGTCGACGCCTCCCATGAGAATTTGAAGGGTGGACGGGTTGACCGCGATCCCGACCGGAGCGGCGGGTTGCTGCGTGTCAACCAGGAAATAGTTGGTTTCGGCGGTCACCGCGCTCCCCTGGCAGGTGAGCGCCACCCCGGGGATGATGGTGAAATACACTCCTCCCGCCGCGATGGTCATGGCCGGGGACTGCGCGCCGCCGTTGAATCCCACCGTGACCGTGGTGGCGGTGGTGACCACCTTGTAGAGTCCCTTCGCGAGGATCTTTCCCGCCGCGCCTCCCAGCGGGGCAAACGCGGTGAATGCATTCCCCGGAGAATCGGGCGTCTTCACCACCGCTCCGGCGGTGGAGTAGGATACCGTGATCGTGGCGGAGTCACCGGCGGTGATCGTCCGGGTTTCGAGGAAGAAATCCTCCGCTCCGGAGATGGAGCCGTTGTATACGGTATTTGCCACCACCGTGACCGCGATTCCGGCGCTTCCCCCCGGAGGGGTGATACGGCAGGTGGTGACCGTGGGGAAACTGACCGTCCAGTTTCCGGCAACGGGACGATGCCCCGCGCGGATATGTACATTGCGCAGGAACGCCGATCCGGAGGTTGCGGCCACCGCGGTGATGACCGGCCCGGCTGTGCCGCGTTCCGGCACGACCGCGCCCGCCGTGTCCGCGGAGGGATAGTAGAGCGCGCCGGGGATCAGCCCGGAGAAACCCCGGATGCGTCCCTCGCGCATGAGCGTGATCTTGGCCGTGTCGTCCACCGTGGTGCTGAGCGGGTTATCGGTGGCCGCGAATCCGGCGGGGATGCAGTTCGCCGTGTTGAGATCGCAGAGGACCGCTTTCCCGTCGCCCGCTCCGATGCTCATGAGCTGCCCGGCGGCCACCGAGGACTCGCCGTTGACCGCCTGGATGTTCGGCGAGGTCTGCACCAGGCTCGCGCCCGTGGTCGCCGTGTGGCTGGAGAGAAATCCCGGTTCAACTCCCATGATTGCTCCCTTTCCTGAATGGAGAATGGTTGCCGATGGAGCGTGCGTCCGCGCGCCCCGCGATTTGGCCCTTCCTCTGCCATGCCCGTCCGGCAATGTCCGGCGGACGGTTTTACTCCCTCCGTGAGACTCGCTCTTTCTTCGTACCTGTCTCCTCTGTTGTCCAGAGAAAGTCGAAGACTCTCCGACCGACGCCGGTCTCCGTGGGGTGTCTTTCCTTCCCCGCCGTTTACGGGGTGGGAGGTGGCGCGAAGCGACGGATGGGGGGCTGCGGCGGTGGAGAATTCACCAACTTCCCCCTTTTACCGGATCATTCCCCGCCTCGCCATATCCTTCAGCGCCTCGCGCGCCGCTTCCGCCTTCCGTTCCGTCGCGGCTACCGTCCCGCGCGACGCGGGGTTGGTGGGATTCGACGCAATCCCCGGCCCGGAACTCACCGGGATGCCCGCCTCGCGAAGGGTCTCCTCGAACTCGCGGCGTCCGGTTCCAATCGCTTCGGACACCGCCGCGGCGAGCGCATCCGGGTCTTCCGTGTATTCGATTCCCGATACCGAGATAAACCGCTCCGGAAGCGGGCTTCCGCCTTCAAGCTGACGCCGGAGTTCTTCCCGCACCGCCAGTTCACCCACTTTCGCCCGCTTGTCGGCCAGCTCACGGTCGAATTCGGCGATGCGCCCTTCCCATGCGGTCCGCTCGTCCGCGAACCTCGCCTGCTCCGTTTCCAGACGCGCCTGCAATTCCTCGTTTTCCGCCTTCATGCGCTTGAACGTCCCGCCGAACGACTTCTCCGTACGCTCCACCGCATCGCGCACCAGCTCATCCACCTGCTCCCTCGTGAACTGCTCCATCCGCTTCCTCCTTGTGAGATAACCGCGCTTGAGTTTCTCGGAACCGGTCGCACCATGTGTCCCTTATACCAATTCCCCTTCACAATCGGGAGAATGTGTGCCTTTCCTTGCCCCCATCGGGGGAAAGGTGGCCGAAGGCCGGAAAGGGGGCTGCCTTTGGTTCAGCGATTGAATCAAACCTGGTATTGCGCCCCTCCGCCCTTCTTCACCCCCCCTTCCCTCTCCATCTCCGCCATCATCCCCTCCACATCCTCGATCCCCAGTTTCCGCATGACCGACCGTATGGACCGCGCCCCCATGCGGTATTCCGCGGAGAGCGTCTCCACATCCGGGGCGATGACATCCGGATTCCAGAGCGCCCGCACTCCCGGGTCCGCCAGCCCCAGCATGGACGCGACCCGCTCCGCCAGTTTTCGGAATGATTCGCCGTAGAGGCCCTGCGCCTCACGCGTGGATTCGATGGCGTCCTGGTAGAGACGCTCGATGGCTTTCCCGCTCAGGCTCCCCAGATGCGGGACCAGATCGCGGGAAAGGCGCGGCACGCCCGCCAGATCATAGAAGGCATCCACCTTGCGGTCGTATTCCTGGAGCGCCGCGCCCAGATCGTGCTGCGAGTCGAGCTTGTACACCCGTCCCTCTCCCTTGACCACCAGTCCCTTGCCGATGGAAAGGTCCACCTCGCCGGAGGTCTGTCCGTCGCGGGAGGCTCCCTTGTCGATATGCACGTTCTGGAAAATGGTGGTCTTGTGCCCGTCGTAGCGCACGATATCCATGAGATCGGTGGAAAGCAGGTTCAGCGCGTCCTGGGCGTCGGTGAGCCGCGCAACCAGCGATTCGCCGTAGACATCCCCCCCGCTGTCCAGATTGCGCACCTGCACCACCGGGATGAATCCGAGACGATGCGGAATGCACGACACGAGTTCGCCGTCGATGGAGGCGCGGATTTCCGTATCGTCGATCTCCTCGCGATACCGCCTCTTCCGCTTTCCCTCCCCCTGGTCCTCGAAGAAATCATAGGATATGATCACCCGGAGCATGTGGTCACGATCGTGCGGGTCGGTTTCCACTTCCACCCCCTCGGAGTCCAGCAGCACCAGACGCACCGGATAAAAAGGCGATCCTTCCGGCGCGGGCGTGAGCTTGATGAACGCGTCCCCGGTCACCTTGCCGTACAGCGAGGCCAGGTTCAGCAGGTGCGGCCAGCCGTTACGGTTGAACACCTCGCGCACCTTCGTCCCGGCGTCCGCGTCCCCGAATTCGAACCCGCGCCAGGAATTCACCAGCAAACGCCGCAGACGGTCCACGCAGATACGGGTGTGGTTCTCCACATCCGGCAGCTCACGCCTCGGCATGCCCTCGAACCGCTCATAGAGATAATCCCACTGGCTCCGCCCGGTGACCGGATCCGTGCCGTGATAGTAGGTCCACCACCGGATGAGATCCGCGCGGCGGCGCGCATACCCACCCGGCTGTTCCGCGCCCATTCCCCGGAACTCGCCCCTGACCCGCGATGCTCCGAACATGCGCTCCATGAGATTCATGCTCGCTCCTTTCTGGAATGATGGTCTGAACCGGCGATGAAATCGTTTATGGCCTGTGCGGTTTTCACCTGTCCTGGAAAAGCCCCTCACTTCCGGCATGGATTCCGGGGTATTGAACCGCTGCTGTTTGAGCGACAGCGAGTTCAGCGGTCCCCGGAATCCATGCCGGAAGTGAGGAATCTTTGGCTTTTCCCGGACCGCCCTCTTTTGGCGCTTTTCTGGGCGCACCAGAAAAGTACAGAGGTGGAAAGGGCACGGGACATTTTTTACCGCATGAAAGAGTTTCATTTTCTCTTCACCCCAGCGGGAAATGCCCCCCCTTATGTGGGGTCCTCGATCACCTCGATCCCGCCGTCACCCTCCCGCAGCTTGCGAATCCCGCATTCCGCGATCCAGAGCGCCATCACCATGTCGTCGTGCGTCTCCACCCCCAGCCCCACCAGTTCGTCGGCGAGCGTGTCGATGAGCTTCGCGGACCGCCCGTCACCACGGGGCAGACGGTATTTCCCGTTTTCGAAAAGTACCGAGAGCGAGGGCACCCCCCGGTAAATATCCATTTTCTCCCGCCCGGTGGTGTGGCCCTCCACCGGCAGGTCGGTGGTGGAGATCAGCGCCTGTTCGTAGAGACACTGGAAAAGGTTGTTCTCGATGGTGATGAGACGCGGGCTGAACCGTCGCGCCCGTTCCGTGATCACCGCCAGCGTCTGGGAGGGAGTGAGTCCGCGCTCACGGTAGATGTCGATGATGTGACGCACGCCATCATCGCCGAGCGCGATGGAGATTCCCACCGTATAATCGCTGTCGTGCTCCTCGGCGCGCTCACGGTCGGCGACCACCGCCAGGTCCCATCCGGTGAACACCGGCATCGTCCCGCGCCAGGAATCCCGGAGCACGGCGTTGAAATCGAAGCAGCGCTCGATCCATTCCCGACGAAAACAGGCGGTTTCCTCGCACACCGGCTCGTTCTGGTATTCCTGGGCGAAAATCACCGATCCGATCTCCTCCTTTTCCCGGAGCAGCCGTTTCAAGGGCCACCGTTCCGGCCAGAGCGCCCGCCCGTTCTCGATGGCCCGGAACACGAACTGATGATAGCGCGGATTCCTCCCCAGCTCGGCATGGAGATCTTCGGGGTGCTTCCGTGTCCCGATCACCACGATACGCCCGGTTTCCGGGTTGACAATCGGGGTGAGCGTCTTGCGGAACCAGCGGAGCGTCTTGCGGCGCTGACGGTCGTTCTCGGTGTTCTCGTCGTTGAGCGGGTCGTCCACGATGATGAGATCGGCCCGCCTCCCCACGATGCGCTTGCCGGTGCCGCCGCACACGATGGTGGGTTCCTTGGCGCGGGAGGGACGGATGACCGTGATGTCGCCCGCTTTCCACACGTTTGGGCTCCCCGTGGAGGGTTTCTTGTAAAAAGGTCCGAAATGCTCAATTAAACTTTCGTTAGCATCCAGTTCGTCCTTGATCAGACGCAGGAACATTTCCGCCTGGTCTCCGGTATCCGAAACGATGATGATTTTGATGTCACGATCCCGGACAATACGCCAGATGGGGTAGATGATGCTCAACCAGGTGGATTTGGCGTGCCCCCGCGGCGCCAGGACGGACACCCGGTCATATTCCGGGTGATTCGCGATCTCGACCAGACGATGGTGGAACGGCGCGCACCCCTTGGTGACAAGATGGGGGAAATACCGCTCGCCAAAGAAGATACAATCACCGACCGCCTGTTTGATATCGGAGTTGAATCCCATGCTCCCCCCTTTCCATACTCGACGCTCGCGACCGGAGCCACCCGGTCCGGACGCCGCCGCTCCACCGTGACGAGGCTGCCCGGAGAGCGGGACGCCTCCCGCGCAACAGCATCTAACGTTATTTTATATATGGCTCGCGCATTTCGTATGTTATGTTATAGGGTAACAAATTATGGCAGTCTATATATTAGACCCCCATATTTATTTCCCCCGTTTCCCGCTGGACCTTCACCGCCGAAATCCCGCTTCTCTGCTTACGGGGATGAATATAATAACGTTCGTTTGATTTGTCAAGTAATTTTTTACACTGGTGCGCCTCTCCGGGCGCGAATGCCCGCCGTCATTGGAAAAATATTTTTTGCTGTCTCCCCACCTGACTTCCGCAAGGAAGGCGAGGCAATCTGTCACCGGAAAATGCAGGGTGTAGATTAGCTGGCTTCGACAAGCTCAGCCAGCGGTGGGCGCTGAGTCTGCGGACACTGAGCCTGCGGATACTGAGCTTGTCGAAGTGTCGAAGTGTCGAAATGCATTCCACCCAACGTTATCCAGTTGAAGAAGGCGGGTGTATTCTCCACCGCCACAGCCTCTCACCCGGCTCAAATCGATATTGGCATCGCCCGTGAATCCCCAAAATACAAAAAACCCTCCGGGAGTTTTTTCCCGGAGGGTTTTCCATTCCGTGCGCGGCGATGCCGCGTCCGTGTTTACCTGACCGAATATCCCAGCTTGACCATGACCGTCATATCCTTGTAGATTTCCTTGCCCGCGAGGGTATAGTACAGGTTGACACCAAGGTTCGCCTTCTCGCTCAGCTTGTAAGCGCCGCCGACCTTGAGGTCGAGGAAGTTGGCAGCGTCGTCCTGGCTGACACCGTCGGTTTCGCCTTCACCGAACGACATGAACTCGATGCCGACCTTGCCGTCGAGCGCCTGGGAGAAGGAGTACACGCCTTCCGCGTCCAGATAGATGCCCACGCCCGGCGCATACTTGGTGTCGCCGTCTTCCACGTTGTACCGGATGCCGACCTGGCCGTTCAGACCGATCTGCTCCATCTGGTAGGAGGACATGGCCGCGACATCGAACCCGAAGCCGCCCGCATATCCCAGATTCTTGTCGTCGTCGCCGGTCGGAAGATCGAGAGCGCCGCGCAGGGTGAGCGCCGGCATGACCGCGTATTTCGCGCCGACCCAGATATCACCGAATCCGGACTCGCCGTTATCGCCAAAATCCCACTTGTTGAACACCGGAACCACACCGAACACCGTCAATTTGTCCGTGACCCCGTAATCGATACGGACGGGCAGACTGAGCAGGGTCACGCTCTCCTTGGAGCCGCGGAAATCCCGCAGATCATAGGAATCACCGTCGCCATCGAGTCCCTTGCTGGCGGTCATGAAGGGCAGACCGATCGAGCCGGAGAGCCCGTTGGCCGCTTTCACGACTGCGGTATCATCGCTGTAGAGATCATCGTAGGCCAGCGCGGTGGTGGAAAAAGCCAGTGCACCAAGCGTACACAGTGCGGCGAGAACGATTCCCTTTCTCATTGCAACCTCCCATTGTAATGGTGATTGGTGATACGCGGAACTCCTTTTCACTGCCGTACTCCGCTCCCGCGGCGATCCGCACCGCGCGGAAGCAGCCCTCCCCGATTACGCTCCGGAGTGTCCATCCCGGCGGTCAACGCCCATGACAAAACCCGCCTCGCCCCACGCGCGCCGTCGGACACGGATATACCGCGCGGGCTGTGGAACCGGTCGATTCCTCCCGGTACGGGTTTCCGATGTTTTTTGGCGTCAAGATGGGGAGGGGAACCGAACAGGCGACACCGTTTCCCGCATACCGGGAAGGATCCCGAATCACGGGCGTATGCACCGCTTGTTTCGGCAATGATAAAATACGGCGAGTATCGGGCAAAAAGCAAGCCCGGATTTACATTTACCCCGAGGGTCGAGGCTAACCTCCGGATTTTCAGAATTGCCCCACATCTTTCCTATATTGCGGGATTCCACGCGCCATTCCCATGGTTCGGACATTGCACCGTAAGGCGAATGGTTTCCTCCGCTCCTACAGAAAGCACTCCGCAGCCTGGTATGGGTAAACGGTTACGCTACGTTTTCACCTGTCCTGGAAAAGCCCCCCGGGTACGGTATGGATTCCGGGGTAGTG
>CAYRTQ010000035.1:0-20624 GCA_964426865.1 uncultured bacterium | reverse complement strand
GCGGGAATCCAGATCCAACTGGACTACTCCTGGTTCATCATCTTCATCCTGGTGACCTGGAGCCTTTCCGCGGGCTATTTCCCCCGGGAATTTCCCGGGCTGGACACGAGAGTATACTGGTACGCGGGACTTTTCGCTTCGATCCTCTTCTTCGTCTCCATTATCATTCACGAATTGGTGCATTCCCTGGTGGCGGTGCGCTCCGGGATAAAAATCGCGGCCATCACCCTTTTTATCTTCGGAGGGGCCTCCCACCTCTCGCGTGAGGCCAGAACGCCGAAAACGGAGTTCGCCATCGCCGTTTCCGGACCTCTGGCCAGCATCGTGCTCGGACTGGCGCTGTGGTTCATGATTGTCTGGATTCACCCGCATGTCTCACCCATCATCACCTCGGTATTCAATTACCTGGCCTGGATCAATATCTTTCTCGGGATTTTCAATCTCATCCCCGCATTCCCCCTGGATGGAGGGCGGGCACTGCGGGCGATCGCTTGGTGGAGAACCGGTAATCCCTCCTATGCCATACGGCTTTCCACCGATATCGGAAAGGGTTTCGCCATCGCCATCATCGTGCTCGGAGCGCTCCAGATTTTCTCCGGCGCGCTGGTGGGAGGGATCTGGCTGGTTCTGATCGGTCTTTTCCTCCGGAGCATGGCCTATGCCGGCCAGCAGGAGTACGAGATCACCCACTCCATGGAAAACATGAAGGTACGGGATCTCATGATCAGGGACATGGTGGAAGTCCCGCCGGATATCCCGGTGGACCAGCTCATCACCGAGTATTTTTTCCATTCTCCGCTCCGTGACTTTCCGGTGGTCGAGGAGGGGAGACTGGTGGGGCTCATTTCGCTCGACAACCTGCTCCCCCTCCGTGAGGAGGAACGGAAAGCCGCCATGGTACGGGGAGTAATGACCCCTTTGGACGAGAGGATGGTGGTTTCTCCGGATGATGATCTTTCCGAGACGCTCCGTCGGATGAACGACCAGAACATTACCCGTATGCTGGTGATGGAAAACGGGAATCTGGTCGGCATCATCACCCGGCTTGGGCTGACCCGTCTCCTGGAACTTCGGAAAGTATACACCGGAGAGAAGTGATTCACTTTCTTTCGCGGTCTGCGAAACCGGACGAAAGGATGGACCGAATGGATGTATTCACCATACAGGACATGAAAGACCTTATGGATCGCCAAGGGGTGTGCGTCTCCCTCTACATGCCGACGCATCGGGTCTGGAATGAAATACGCAAGGACCCCATCACCCTGCGAAATCTCCTGCGGCGCGCGGAGGGGAACCTGGCGGAAACCGGCATGCGCGATACGGAAATACATGCCCTGCTGGCCCCCGCCCGCAAACTCATCAATGATTCCCTGTTCTGGCGGTTCAGCAGCGACGGGCTCGCGATATTCCTGGCGCCGGACCTGTTCCGGAGG
The DNA here is from genome assembly GCA_964426865.1 of uncultured bacterium. Lineage (GTDB taxonomy): Bacteria > Latescibacterota > Latescibacteria > Latescibacterales > Latescibacteraceae > JAWLHT01. The sequence continues at coordinate 19,191 of CAYRTQ010000035.1, read as the reverse complement.
GTGCGGCTTCCGCTCCGGTTCGAGGAATTCCTCGCGGTGACCGGGCGATTCCATATCAAACCGCTGCTCCCGCTTTTCACCCGTAACGGGCGGTTTTTCATCCTCGCCCTGAGCCAGAACATGGTGCGGCTGTTCGATGCCACGCATTACGGCGTCAGCGAGGTGGAGATGCCCTCCATGCCGGAGAATATGGACGAGGTGATGGCGGTGGAGGATGTGACGACGGAGACGCGCCATTGGACAAACCGTTCGAATGTGGGGGAGTACCGAACCGTTTCCCATGGCCATACCGATGATTTTGACGATGCCGATCATGTCCTCCGTTACTCTCAGGCGGTGGACAAGGGAATCCATCCCTATCTGAAAGGACAGAACGCTCCGCTCGTCCTCGCGGGAGTGCAGTATCTTCACACCATCTATCGTAATGCGAACACGTATCCTTATCTGGTAAAGGAAGGCATAACCGGAAGCCCGGACCTGGTGGAAGTCCGGGACCTCCATAAAAAAGCCTGGGACATCGTCGCACCCCTCTTTCAGGAGCAGCGCGACGCAGCGGTGGACCGTTTCCGGAACAGCATCGGGATCGGAATAACCTCGGCCAATCTGGAAGAGATCGTTCCTGCTTCCGAGGATGGACGAATCGACACGCTGTTTGTCAATCTCGACGTCCATGTCTGGGGAACGTTCAATTCACGGGAACGCGCGGTTGTCACCCACGACCGGGAGCAGCCCGGCGACGGCGATCTGCTGGACCTCGCCGCGGTGAACACGCTCCGCCACGGTGGCACGGTGTATGACACCCAGGGCCACGAGGCTCCGAATCATGGCCCCATATCCGCGATATACCGGTATTGAGGGGGAAGCCTGTAAGCGTCCGGGCATTCTGTCGAGGCAATGAGGCCGGGGCCTTGCAGGTTTTTCCCTTCCCGCCGTTTGCCGGGTGAATGATTGCGGGGTGCGGCCAGCCCGCATGTATCCGGCTTTGCCGCCGAGACCGTTTGCTCGGGAGCTGTTTTTTTTGATGAGGTGAAAAAGGAAGCGAGAATCAGCTTGACAAGTGGGGATACTTTTACGTTATTAGGAATAATTATCATTTACTATCGGGGAAAAAAGAAGTGTCATTGAACTCATCATTTAGGATGACCGGCCAGCGCCAGGTTATTCTCGAAGAATTGCGGAAAGTCACTGTACATCCGACCGCGGATGAAATTTATGCCATGGTCCGGACAGTCATGCCGCATATCAGTCTGGCGACCGTCTACCGTAACCTGGAAATTCTGTCTTCCCTGGGACTGATCCAGAAACTGGAGTGCGTGGGAAGCCAGCGGAGGTATGACGGGAATCCGCGGAGGCATGACCATATCCGTTGCCTCGGCTGCGGGGTGGTCAGCGATGTTTCCCCGGAGGCGGTGACCGAGTTCTCGTTTGTTCCCGATCGTATTCCCGGATACCGGGTGCTGAGTTACCACTTCATGTTCATCGGGCTTTGCGATGAATGCCGGCAGAGGGGTATCGATCCCGTGGAGTCCCCGGGGAACGGGGGGGAAGGGGGATGCGGATACAGTGAGGGTTGAGCGGAATACGGCGGGTCTGACGGTCATTCGGGCGGGAGATGGGTGGTTTGTGAGCGGGGACGGAATGGATTGTGTTACGGGCATTCCGGGTTGAAACGGTTCTTTCCGCGCGAATGGGGAAGAATGGATTTCAAACGTGAAAATTGCCGATTTCCTTTCGGTTTGAACGGGGATTTGTGATACGGCGGTATGAAAAGCAACTGACGAGTAGTACAATAGCAACTGACGAGTAGTACAATCATGAATCAAGGGGGAGGAAAAATGAGAAATCTGAAAGGCACCAGAACGGAAAAGAATCTCATTACGGCTTTTGCTGGAGAATCACAGGCTCGCAACCGGTATACGTACGCTTCCAGCCAGGCGAAGAACGAGGGATTCGTTCAGATTTCCGCCATTTTCGAGGAAACGGCGAATCAGGAAAAGGAGCATGCCAAGCGCCTGTTCAAGTTCCTCGAAGGGGGAGAGGCCGAGGTTACCGCGTCCTTCCCGGCGGGAACGATTGGGACCACGCTGGAAAACCTCCTGGCTTCGGCGGCGGGAGAGCATCATGAGCAGGCGGAGATGTATCCTGATTTCGCCCGGATTGCCCGCGAGGAGGGATACAACGATATCGCGGCGGTTTTTGAGGCCATCGCGGTAGCGGAACGGCAGCACGAACGGCGGTATCTCGCCCTGGCGAACAACATCGAGAAGGAGTCGGTGTTCAAGAAGGGGAGTCCGACGGTTTGGGTGTGTCGTAACTGCGGCTACGTGCATCAGGGCGCGGAGGCTCCCAAGGCCTGCCCCGCGTGCGCCCATGCCCAGGCGCATTTCGAGCTGCTCGCAGAAAACTGGTGAAAATGGTTTCGAGCATCGTGACCCCGCTGAGCCATAACCGGTTCGGAAAGGAATCACGATATGATAGAGAGAATTGGTGTTGTTACCATCGGGGGTGACGCGCTCACCCTGGTCGGAAATGAAATGAAGGCGGGGGTTCCCGCTCCTGATTTCGAGGGGATCGCTCCCAGCGATCTGGTCACCGCGTCGGTAACCCGGGTCAAATTCTCCTCGTTCCGGGGCAGGCCGGTTATCATTTCGGCCATACCCTCGCTCGACACGCCGGTGTGCGATCTCCAGACCCACCGGTTTATCGCGGAAGCGGCGCGTTTCTCCCCCGATGTGGCGATCCTGACCATGAGCATGGATCTGCCCTATGCGCAGGCCCGTTGGCTCCGGGACAAGGACGCCACCCGCATGATCACGCTTTCGGATCACATGGACGGCGCGTTCGGGAAAGCGTACGGCATCCTGATCAAGGAACTCCGGGTGCTGGCCCGGTCGGTTTTCATTGTCGATCCCGCGGGAACGGTACGGTATGTTCAACTGGTCAAGGATATGGTCAATGAGCCGGATTACGACGAAGTACTGAAATCACTCAACACCATCGGTCAGGAGGAAGAGGCATGGAAAAAAGCATAATGCTCGTGCTCCTCGAAAACAGGCGCGAGAGTGCAACGGAAGTACAGCAGGCTTTCACCGACATGGGATGCTTCATCAAAACCCGTATCGGTCTGCATGACGGCAGTCCCACGGAATGCACCAACACCGGTCTCATCATCCTTGAACTCATGGGAGACAGCAAAGCCAAGGCCGATCTCTACGACCGTCTGAAAGTCATTCCCCAGGTGAGCGTTCAACTGGTGGAACTCTCCATCTGAACAGCCTGATTTCCATGAATCTTCGGGCAATCTGTATCCGGATCGAAAAGTTACTTCAAAAGGGGGAGGATTTTCCCGTGGCGATGAAAATGGGAATTTACAAGTGCCCGGTATGCGGTAATGTGGTCGAAGTGATTCACGAGGGCCAAGGCGAGTTGGTCTGCTGCGGTCAACCCATGATACGGCTGGAAGAGAACACCGTTGACGCCTCCCGGGAGAAACACGTGCCGGTGGTCGAGGCCATCGAGGGAGGCTTCCGGGTCAGGGTGGGGAGCGTTCCCCATCCCATGGAGGAGAAACATTATATCGAGTGGATCGAACTCATCGCCGATGACCGGGCCTGCCGACGCTTCCTGAATCCCGGCCAGGCGCCCGAGGCCGATTTCATGGTGAGCGGCGACCAGATTACGGTGCGCGAGTACTGCAACCTTCACGGATTGTGGAAAGCCTGACCGGAAAGGAACGATCATGCTGAGCGAAACCATGCAGAAAGCGCTGAACGATCAGGTGAACGCCGAGTATTATTCGGCCTACCTGTATCTCTCCATGGCCGCGTATTTCGAGTCGCTGAATCTCAACGGATTCGCGAACTGGATGCGGGTCCAGACCCAGGAGGAACTGGCGCATGGAACCATCATGTTCAATTTCATCGGCCAGCGCGGCGGACGGGTCATTCTCTCCGCCATCGCCGCCCCGCAAACCGAGTGGAAATCTCCCCGTGATGCGTTCGAATGCGCCTACTCCCACGAAAAGAAGGTAACCGGACTCATCAATAAACTGGTCGATCTGGCCATCCGGGAAAGTGATCATGCCACGAACGCTTTTCTCCAGTGGTTCGTGACCGAACAGGTGGAGGAGGAGATGAACGCGAGCGGCATCGCCAACCAGCTCAAGGTCGCGGGAGACAGCCCCAACGCCCTGTTCATGATTGATCGCGAACTTGCGGCGCGGGTTTTCACTCCGCCCCCGCAACTCGCGGCGGTGTAGAAACACGGTCCCCCGCACCCGTCACGCGGATGCGGGGGACCATCCTTTATCCCGTCCCCACCGCAAACCGGGGCGGGGATACTCATGAGGGAAGGGGCGGCGGCCCGGAAGACCGCCGAAAACAACCAACGCCCGTTCATCGGGCGGAATACACCATCAGCAAATACAACGGTATGGAATTCATATGACGGACAACAGTTTCAAAGCGCAGAAAATTACCGACGACATCTACTGGGTGGGTGCGATAGACTGGACCATCCGCGACTTCCACGGGTATTCCGTCAATGGCGGGACCACCTATAACGCCTATCTCCTCCTGGGGGAAAAGCCGGTCCTGGTGGATACGGTGAAAGCGCCATTCCGAGACGAACTCGTGCAGCGCATTTCCTCCGTGATCGATCCGAAGGATATCGCGTACATCATCTCCAATCATTCGGAGATGGACCATTCCGGCAGCCTTCCGGATATGATCGATCTCATACAGCCGGAGAAGGTTTTCGCCTCTGTCATGGGACAGAAGGCGCTGGCCGCGCATTTCGGGCCGGAACTGGATATCACCGCGGTGAAGGACGGCGAGCGGATCACGCTCGGAAACCGTGAGATCCTGTTCCTCGAAACCCGCATGCTCCACTGGCCGGACAGCATGTTCAGTTATATTCCCGCGGAGAAGATTCTCTTCTCCAACGATGCGTTCGGGATGCATCTGGCCACCCTGGAGCGGTTCGCGGACGAGATCGATCCCGATATGCTGGAACACGAGGCGAAGAAGTATTACGCCAATATCCTCATGCCCTACTCCAATCTGGTCACCAGGCTTTTCGACCGGGTGCGTCAGTCGGGGCTGGAATTCTCCATGGTGGCTCCGGACCACGGCCCGGTTTGGCGACGGAGCGAGGATATCGGACGAATTTTCGGTCTGTGGGAGAACTGGGCCCTGCAGAAGCCGGCCAAAAAGGCGGTGGTGGTATACGGCACCATGTGGCGCAGCACCGATCTCATGGCCCGCGCCATCGGCGAGGGGCTTGCTTCGGGCGGCGTACATGCGGTTCTCATGCCGGTACCGGAGTCGCACCGGAGCGATGTGGCCACCGAGGTGCTCGACGCCGGAGCGCTGGTGGTGGGGAGTTCCACGCTCAACAATTCCATCCTGCCGGTCATGGCCGATGTCCTGACCTATCTCAAGGGTCTCCGCCCGAAGAATCTTCTTGGGGCGGCGTTCGGTTCCTATGGCTGGGGCGGCGAGTCTGTACCCCAGTTGGAGGGAATTCTGGCCGAGATGAAAACGGAGCCGGTGGGTGAATCGATGAAAGTCCAGTATGTTCCCGACGAACAGGCGCTGGCCCGGTGCCGGGAGTATGGAGCGGGTATAGCGGCGAAGCTCGTTCGGTTCTGTGAAACTACCTAAACGCAGTGGAGGCTTTCATGCAGAAATATGTATGTGAAGTGTGCGGATATGTATATGATCCGGAAGCGGGTGACGCGGACGGCGGAGTGGAGCCGGGCACCCGGTTCGAGGATATTCCGGACAGTTGGGTGTGCCCGGTGTGCGGCGCGGGGAAGGATGCGTTCTCACCGGCGGAATGACCGGTTGATCCGGACAAGAGCGGGGGATTCGCGGGAGCGCGGATTTGCTGCGGACGGGCAATCCCGCGAATTTCCCTCTCCCGGACCCGGCGTAGATGACATTACCGCCCCATTATTCAAAGGCATATTCCTCCCCTTTGGGGGAAAAAATGCAAGCTCTCCCTTGTATAACGGCATATTGCTCGCTATATTAATATGGCAAAGTTTGGGGAATGGGGTGCTGCCGGTCCCTGCTCGATCGTGGGAATGCGCAGATGTCTCTCGAAGACGTTCATTTTCCCTCCGGTGTTCCCCCTTCCGTGGGGGGCGTCGGAGAGCGGGTGAGCGGTCGGGGAGAAGGAGCGTTCCCCGGTTGAGTTGTCACGGGTGTCAAGCTATCGCCGGTCCATGTCTTTTCAGGTGAAACATGAAAAAAAACAAAGATGTTCTGTATTTCCGGATCAAAGACTTCTTCGCGCGGAAAGATACCAAATCGCAGTTCGTGAAGTACTTCCTCTATGGCGTTTTCTCCATCTTTGCACTGTTCATGCTGACCTTGGCGGTGCTTTCCCCCAATCTCCCCGGCTTTGATCAACTGGAACGGGTCTACGACGCCCAGACATTGAGCACGATCATCTATTCCGATGACGGCGAGGTGCTCTATATTACCTCGAACAAATCGGAAGGAAGAAGGATGTGGCTGGGTTATAACGAGATTCCCAAGGTCATGATCAACGCGGTCATCGCCACCGAGGACACCCGCTTCTATACGCACTGGGGAATTTCACTCCCCGATATCGTCCGCGCCGCGTTCAAAAATGTTTTGAACCTCGGGATCGCCGAGGGAGGCTCCACCATCACCCAGCAGTTGGCCCGCAGTCAATGGCTCACCCCCAAGCAGACCCTCTACCGCAAGATGCAGGAAGCGCTTCTCGCCATAAAAATCGAGCACACCTATTCCAAACCGGAAATTCTCGAACTTTACCTGAACCGTATGAATTTCGGCGGCAGCTTCAACGGCATCGAGGCGGCTTCCCGCGGCTATTTCGGGAAACCCGCCGCGGAACTGACCGTCCCCGAGGCGGCCCTTCTGGCCGGTCTTCTCCAGGCGCCCACCCGGTACAACCCCCGGCGTAATCCGACCCGGGCGGAGAATCGCCGGAATACCGTGCTCATGATGATGGCGAATGCGGGCTACATCACCCGCGACCAGGCCCGGGCCGAGGCGAAAAAGCCCGTGGAACTGGCGACGATGAGCGGCGGGGAATATGGCAAGGCGCCCTTCTTCATCGATTATCTCTATGACCAGCTTCAGCAGAAATACGGTGAAGAGGCGCTGAACAGCATGGGGTTGAAGGTGTATTCAACCCTGGACTACCGTCTCCAGAAAGTGGCGGAAGCGGCTCTCGCCAAGCAGATCGACTATATCCAGAAGAACTACGCCGACAAGCTTCCCTGGCATCCCCGTCCCGGCATGTCGCGGACCGCGGCGGTGAAGGATTCGCTCGACCGGACCGTGGTGCAGGGCGCTCTGGTGGCCATCGACGTGCGGACCGGGGCGGTGCTGGCCATGGTGGGCGGAAGGAATTACGACCGGTCCAACCAGTTCAATCGCGCCACCCAGGCCGTACGGCAGGCGGGGTCCTCGTTCAAGCCGTTTGTGTACACCGCCGCGCTCGACAACGGCTGGAAGGTTTCCGATACGGTCATGGACTCCTATTTCAGCATCGGGGGCTGGTCTCCCAATAATTACGACGGCACGTTTTCCGGGCGTTACATGACTCTGCGGGAAGCCATGAAGAAAAGTATCAACTCCGTGGCGGTAAAGCTGGTGAACGATCGCGGCATCAACTGTGTCGGGGCCTCCACGGTGGTCAAGTACGCCACCCGCATGGGCATCACCACCCCCATCAGACCCAACCCGAGCATCGCCATCGGAACGGCGGCGGTGAAACTGATCGATATCACCTCGGCGTATACCACCTTCCCGAATCTGGGCATACGGACCGAGCCGATGGCGATCCGGACCATCAAGGACAAGAACGACAACCAGAAGCTGCACCTGACCGAGGGAGCGAAGCGCGAAGCGCTCCGTCCCGAGGTGTCCTCGCTCATGGTGACCATGCTCCGGTCGGTGTGCCAGTCCGGAACCGCTGCCACCAAGATCGCCAACAGCCCCATGAAAGACCGTCCCTGCGGCGGCAAGACCGGAACGGGCAACGAGTTCAAGGACACTTGGTTCGTCGGGTTCACCCCCTACATCTGCTGCGGAGTCTGGATCGGTTTCGATTCGGAGGAAACCACCCTGAACCGCTACTATGGAACCGGCACCTCCGCACCTCTGCCGGTCTGGATCGATTTCATGACCCAGGCTTCCGAGATTCTGGGACACCCGAAAAACGATTTCAAGCTTTCCTCCGGAGTGGTCGCCATCCCCATCTGCAAATACTCCAACCGTCGCGCCACCAGCGCCTGCCCCTCCCGCTACATGGAGTATTATGTCAAGGGATCGGAGATCACCCAGTTCTGCCCGATCCATGGCGGCGGCGGTGGCGGCGAGGCTCCCGGTCTGGACTCACGATCCTTTACACAGCCCAGCGGCGAGCAGCGTCAGGATAACCGGGGATTTTGATGAAGGATGAGTCGCGCAGGATGAAGTATGAGGCAGGGGCGGGCCCCGGCGCCCGCCCCCCGGAAGTGTGAGCCCTCAGGGGCCATTTCCGGATCGCTCCTGAGATCAATCGAAGTATTTTCGTGCTTCATGCTTTGCATTTAATATGCGCCCCGTACCAGCGTACGGGGTGTTGTTGTATCGCGGTATCAATCGATTGGGGGAGTTTCACGTGAATGTCAAAAGTTTCTGCGCAGCCGGGTTTGCTGCGGTTCTGCTTACAGGGATCATTCTTTTCGCCGGTTGCTCGCAGAAGACCGGAACCTACGATGAACTGGACAAGAGCGGCGATGTGGAGAAAATGGTGCGAAGGAATTATGCCGCGTTCTTCCAGGCGGTTCAGAAGCTCGGATCTTCTTCGGTTTCCGCGACGGACGACACGGTCCTGGTGAACCGGGCGACGCTGGCCGCCGCACGGGTGGTCGCGGAGGTCAAGGAGTATCCGGGCACGATCCAGTCGCGTCTGGCGCTGGACGCTCTCTCCTATGCCGCCCGTGAATTGACCCGCTCGCCGGGATTTGCGCGCCCGACCGTTTCCGCCTTCTGGGAATCGTCGCTCCTGGACCCCATCATAACCAAGGGCCGGGAATACATGCAGTCCGGCAACGTGAACACGTCCACCCACATCCAGCTCGTACGGGCTCTGCAGCGCGGCATGGACACCAAGGCGAGCACCCGGACGTTTCTCGATGTACTCCCCGTGGTCGGTCCCGCGCCCTCTCCCGAGGTGATGGAGCTTGCAGCCTCGGATTCCCTGGTACTGAAACGGATTCACGACCTGATCCTGTACTCCCGCAGTCTCCAGGCCGCATCGCCCCCGGACTGGATGCTGACCGGACCCTGGTTCCTGGCCATCGATATTCCGGGATTCTTTCCCTGCTTCTACTCCCTGATCCCGGTCCTGATCGATCGCGACCAGTATCTGACCCTGCGGATGTATGAACCGGGAGCGGTGTACGAGCGGGTGTACCACGATCCGGTGCCGGATAATCCCGATGCATACCGCGTTTGGCTGAACCGCGCCGAAACCGCCATGAATCCGCTCCGGATCGACCGGACCTTCGCGGAGGGTGTCAACCGATCCGGCCTGCCGGTTCTGGACGCGCATTACTTTTTCAACGATTATTTCGTCAATACCGAGATCGATTCGGTAAAAAAGGAATTCTTCATCATCCTGAAACGACCGGCGGTGGCGGAGAGTAACCTGCGGTATACCGGAGTGGACAGCATATCCATCGTTTTCACCGTTCCCAAAATCGCCCGCCCGGAAAGCCTTCTCACCACCCTGGAGGCCAGCCGCTATATCGGAAAGACCCTGACAGACGGTCAGGTGACTCCGGAGCGGATCGGTTCCGGAAAAGCCTGGCTCATGCCGCTCGGGGCGCATTCCGACTCCATACTGCGAAGGCTCCGGGAGGAATCGCTGCCCAAAATTTCGGTGGGGACGAGGTAAAGAAGGGGCAAAGGAACAGAGGGGCGAAGGGGAAAAGAGCAAAGAGGAAAAGAGGAAAAAAACGGGCTGAACCGGGTCCGCGTGATGCCGGGGATTGCCGGGACAAAGGAAACATCACCGGAATCGTATGATTCTCGGATTGTCCCCGGAATGCGTGTCGCACTCTGTGTGGATCATATGCGCAAAAGTATGTACGGCATAAGATTGTGTAAATACCCCAAATGATTCAACAGTGCAGAAACCGCCTCCACATGGAGGCGGTTTCTGTTTGCAGGGGGGCAGGATACCTGGGAATCGGATAACTCATATGCCCTGCCTGTCAGGGTTCAGGAATCATTTTCCTTTGTGACTCTGTCCCTCTGTGCCTTTGCCCCCTCCATTCGTCCCTCTCCGGTATGCCCGCCAGCCGTCGCGCAGTCCGCGCAGTCCGGCCCAAACCGGGGCGAGGCTCCGCTGGAGGCATGCATCGCGGAGAAACTTTGCGCACCGCAGGGATATCCACAGCGGGAAAGTGCGGCGCGGAAAGTGTTTGCGGTGAAGAAGCATGAAATTATGAGCGTACCAGTACACCTCACGGTTCGGGTCGGCGATCCGGCAACCGCCGCTGGACGCGTGGAGATGGGTGAGCGCCGCATCGGGGGTGTATTGTATCCGGTATCCCCGGTTTCGTACCGCAAGACACACATCGGTTTCCTCGAAGATGAACGTTCCGCCGTAGCGCGTGTCGAAACCGCCCGTTTCCCGAAGGACACCCCTTCGGAAGGACATGTTCACCCCGGTCGCACCATCCACTTCCCGGGGAGTTCGCGCCGTATAACCCCGCAGTAACGAGCCGGTCCAGAAATTCACCTTCCCCATGCGTTCCGCCGGGATTTTTTCGTCCGGAACGTTCTTCTCACGGATTCTGCCCGCCGCCGCGCCGACACGGGAATCGGAATACACGAACGCATGCCCTTCGACGAATCCGGGTTCCGGAACCACATCGTCGTCCACGAAAACAATGACATCCGCCCCGGAAAGCGCAATACCCTCATTCCTTCCCGCGGGAAGTCCCCGTGATTCCGCGACATGGTACACCAGCCGCGAGTTCCGTTCCGCGAGTTCGCGCAGCCGTTCCGAGGGGGTGTCGCTCTGGTCCACGACGAGCACCCGGAACCGCGGATATCGCTGACCGAGAAGCAATTCCGCCGTGGCGAGCGCGAACTCCTCACGGTTTTTTGTGGGAATGACGACGTCCACCGCGGTTTCCCTCCGCTTCGTGTCGAGACGGTCGAGGGTTTCCATGATATCGGTGCGTCCGATGACCTTTCCGTCCCCGCGGACCAGACTGAACGGGGGATTTTCCAGAAAAGGCCGAAGCAGGGAGGGATATTCGCCGTATTTCTCCGCATCGTAGGGCACGTAATTACGGGAGCGTTCCCGTATGATCATGGCTCCGGCATCGTCGAGGGAAACCTCCCCGTATTCTTCGCGTATGCGTTCGAGCGCATAGGAGCGGAGCGTCGGCCAGCGGACGAAATCGTTCCGTCCCCGCCAGTCCACCCAGTATTTTCGCAGCGCCATCGCTTCCGGGCTGTCCATGCCGCTCACGTGGAACGATCCGGTTTCCCAGATGTAGATGCGTTTGTAATAGAGCGGATACCGGAGTTCACGGAATCTCCCCGTGCGCACATGGTACAGGTGGGGCGACCAGGTGAACAGCCAGTCCTCATGATGGAGGAACAGTTCCGGGTCCTGGTGGACGAGATCGCCCTCCAGACGGACATGGGGAAAATAGAGGGAATAGTACATCCGGGGATCCAGCGACAGCGCGTATTCCCGGATGCGCGCGAAGGACTGTGGTCCCCCGGTGCGGGCGATCATGTCCCCGTCCCAGCGGAGCACCCATCGGCAGGTGGTATTGGCCAGGGCGCGGTCGCAGACCTCGCCGAAATCCTCGGTGGGAAGAATTTCCAGCGTGTATCGCAGGGAAAGTTCACGGGCCACCCGCTCGATGATTTCCGGAGTGCCATCGGTGGAGCCGTTGTCCACGATACTGAACTGCTCCACGAAGGGGGCCAGGGAGCGAAGGGCGGTTTCGATCCACCGCGCCTCGTTCCTGATGCGCATGAGGGCGCTGATTCCCGGTTCACGGTAATCAGGGGGACGGGGGACAACGCCGAGCCGGGGGGCGTAGCAGAGCAGGTCGCCGAGGCGGTTGCGAATGGCAAGCGCATCCTTGGCCGCACGGAGCCGGGTATAACGGTTCATCCACTGAAAATCCATCATCATTCTCCCGTTCGTTTTGCCGAATAAACGAAAATACTCAGTGGCGTGTATCGTGTCAAGTTCGATCCCTTGCGGCGAAATCCTTTTCTGGGCTTGATTTGCGCGGTCAAATATGTATATTCCCTCGTGCGGCATGTGACCGCGCCGAACCGCATCCGCCTGAACAGAATGCCTTCACGTGCGAGGACAATGTGGAAGAAACAAGTGAACGAGCATTGATCCCCGCGGCATGGAAGAAAATCCCGTTGTTTTTCAGGAGCGTCTTCAGGGCGGAATCCCGCACCGGCAAGGTGTTCGCCCTGTCTTTGGGAAATGCCCTGAACATGGTGTTCTCGATCGTTTCGGGAATGATTCTGGCGCGGCTGTTGACCAAAGGAGAATTGGCGACATTTCGGCAAACGATGCTGGCCTACGATATCGCGGGTCCGATTCTCGCGCTCGGCATTCCCTCCGCCCTGTACTTTTTTCTTCCCACCGAAACGAAACGGGCCCGGGGCGTCGTTGTCGACGGGTTGGTCATCATGATCGTCGCGGGGATGGTATACTCCCTGTTCATCCTTTTCGGCGGCAACCACCTTCTCGCCCGTCGGTTTTCCAATCCGGACATCTCCCGGCTCCTCCTGTACTATATCCCCTTTCCCCTCATCATGCTGCCCGCGGGGCTGGTGAGCGCCGTGCTGGTGGTCAGGGATCGGGTCGGTCCTCTCAGCGCGTATAATGTCATCAGCAATCTCCTGCTCGTGCTCGGCACCATCGCCGCATGTCTGGTCTGGAGCAATCCCGGATCGATGATTGTCACCCGGGTGGCGATCAGCCTGGCGACCGGTTCGGTGGCGATCTATCTCATGTTGCGGTTCGTGAGGGATGGGGATTGGCGTCCCCGGTTGGATACGATGAAAACCATGGTCTCCTACAGCATTCCGCTGGCCGCCGCTTCCATGGTCGGAACCATCCAGTTCAATCTCGACAAGGTGATCGTCTCTTCCTTTTTCACCCCCGAGGTCTTTGCGGTCTACTCATGCGGCGCCATGCAGATACCCCTGATCGGAATCGTTACCGGCGCGATTTCCACGGTGATCATTCCCGACATGCGCAAATCCATTGCCGTCGGCGATACCGGAGAGGCCGCGAAACTGTTCATCCAGGCGTCCAGAAAATCAGCCATGATTCTCATCCCCGCCATGTGTTTTCTTTTCGTTTCCGCCAATGAGTTCATTCGCATCATGTTCTCGGACAAATATGCCGACGCCACCGGGATATTTCAGGCCTATCTGCTGCGGCTGCCTCTGCAAATCATGTATGGCGGCATCGCGTTCATGTGTTTTGGGATGAACAAGTACGTTTTGAAAATTACCATCGTCTCCTGTGTGTTGGGCACGGCGGCGACCATCCTGTTCGCCCGGTGGTTCGGTGTATCCGGCGTTCCCTATGGAGTGCTGGCGGTCACGATCGTCATCAATATCTTTTGGTGGATACCCAAGCTGTCGAAACAGTTCGGCGTACCCTCCTGGCATGTGTATCCGGTTCTGGCCGTGATTCGCATTTTTTCCCTCTCATCCATCGCCGCGTTGGCCACGCTGGGGCTGAAACATATCTTCCTGCAACAGGAAGGAGTGATCCGTGCATTTTTCAGTATGGCGTTTTTTTTCCCGGTCTTTTTTCTGGCAATCGGCGCTCTTTTCTATCGGGATATTCTGGATGAATTGTACGATATCTTGCGGCTGCAACGCGTGAATGCCGAATAGCCGCGGAAAGCGGCGAAGCGTTTTTGCCCATACCCCGTGTTTTTCACAGGTGAATGCATGTCTTGGAAAGGGAAATGGCGGCATGAAAGGATCGGTATCGGAGTTTTATGACAAATTCGAACACACCTTTGTCCGTGACCTGGTTTTTGGAAACAGAAGGGTGAAAGCGATCCACCGTCTGTTCCGGCAGGCTGTTCCCCCGGATGTGCCGCGCATTCTGCTGATCGGGTGCGGTCCGGGCAGGGATGCCTGGGAGCTGGCGGAGAAAGTCGCACCCCGTGCGGAAATTCTGGCGGTCTATATCTCCGAAAACAATATCCGCATCGCCCGGGCGCTGTTTTCCCATCCCCGGATTACCTTTCAATGCACCGATATTCTGGAGAGCCGGCTTGAGGGGCAGTGGCCGTATATTATTCTTCCGGATGTGTATGAGCATATTCCCCGTGAACGGCGGAATGAGCTTCACCGAATGATTCAGGAATTGCTCACTCCCGATGGAAGAATCATCATGACCTGTCCCACGCCCTCGAGTCAACAGATGATGCGTGAGAGCGGCAAATTGCAGATAATCGATGAAAACGTGACCTTTGCCGATATTCAGGAAATCGCCGAGGTCATCGGAGGGGGGATCAGCCTGTACCGGCTGGTAAGCATCTGGTACAGCAACGATTACTTTCACGCGATCATAGAGCGCGACTTGGGATACCATCCCCTGGACAGCCCGAATCTGGTGGAAATCAAAGGGAATCCCCCCGCTACTTTCGGGGATCGGTTGTACGGAAAGTTCTGCACGAAACGCATTCAAGACATGATACATGAGCGCCGGTATCGCAAAATCCAAAAAAAGCTTCTCGATGCCGGGATCGCCTTGAATTGTGAGCTGAAGATAAAATAGTGGTTCGCACGACCGGCTTTGTTTTTTGAGTTCACCTGTGATGCATTTTTACCGAGATGAGCGCCGGAAATGAAACTTCTCCTGCTGACATCAGTTTTCCCCTATGCCCGGGATGAGCCGTTTCTGGAGAACGAAATACCCGTTCTTGCGGAATTTTTTGAGGAAGTGCTGGTTGTCCCGCTTTTTTTCGAGGGACCGGAGGGAACGGGAATGCGTTCCGTGCCGGAGAATGTGCGGATAGTACGGTTGGATCCGATATGGAGATCGAGGAGAAACATCTCCGTTCGACTGCCGGTGGAAATGACGGGTGATGCGGTGCGTCTCGCGCAGGCCGGTCTGCACGGCGGGTGCAGGGATATGAGTGAATTGCGGACGCTCGTTGACCTGTCCCTGATGTACCGCATATCGGCCCGTCACCTGGCCGAAACGGTCGATCTGGCGGAATATCCGGTCTGGTATTCCTATTGGGGGAACAACAAGGGTATTTTCCTGGATTTCCTTTCCACGTGCGTTCCCGGCGCAAAGAACCGGCGGGATATCCGTAAAATATGCAGGATGCACGGACATGACCTCTATGCCGAACGGTCCGGTAAACGCTTTCTCCCCTGGCAGAAGCGCCTCATGGGCGTTTGCGACGCGGTATACCCGTGTTCGCGGCAGGGCGCGGAGTATCTGACCGAAAAGTATCCGGACTGCAAACACAAAATCCAGTACGCCTATCTCGGGGTCGCGCCCCGGACGGTTCTGAATCCGGGCAGCGCCGATGGGATACTTCGCGTGGCGAGTTGTTCATCTCTCACCCCGGTAAAGCGGGTACGCCTGATTCCTGATACGCTCGCCAAGGTGAAGAGAGCCGTCGAGTGGATTCATTTCGGAGACGGGCCCGAACGGGAGAGGGTGGAACGAATCGCCCGGTCCCTTCCCGGGCATATCGCCTGCCGTTTCATGGGCCACCGGGAAAACCGGGAGGTTCTGCGCTTCTACGAAAACAACCCCGTGGATCTTTTCCTCAATGTGAGCGCATCGGAGGGGATTCCGGTTTCAATCATGGAAGCGATGTCTTTCGGCATAGAACCCATGGCAACCGGGGTGGGCGGAGTTCCGGAACTGGTGAAACCCGAATTCGGAGTGCTGCTCGATCCGGATTTCAGGACGGAAGAACTTGCGGGAATCATCCGGAACCACCATCATGATACGCAACGGCGTCAAATGGCGCGGGAGTTTCAGCGGGAACACTTTTCAACCGAAAACTACCGCCGGTTCATCGCGGAAATGATCCATCTACAGCAATAGCGCGGGATGACGCCGGGTAAACCCCGGGACGTTTTCCCGGGCAACCATCGCCTGACCGATGCGGACGCTCCGGTTTTAGCTTTGGCACTCCGGAATCCAGACATCGCATTATCAGTCATAACTGATGGGGATATTCGATGAAACGCGTTCTCATACCCACTGTATATTTCTCCCCGATCAATACCATCGCCGCGTTCCGATTCGTGAAAATGGCGAAGTATCTGCCCGAGTATGGCTGGGAGCCGATTGTGGTCACCCCGAAGTGGACGGAACAGGAAGTCCGTCAACGGTCATGGCTGTGGGATCCCCTGCTTGCGGGAAAGGATTTCTGCCGGGTGGAGAGAGCCGTATTTTCCACCCGGGAAGAACTCGGATTCAGTTTTCTTTCCGATGTCAAGGCTCATTTCCGGGGGAACTTCCTCGAATACCGCGACGGGTCCATATTCGATTCGCTGCTGGAGAAATCCCGGGAAATCTGCAGGAACGAAAAAATCGATGCCGTTTTCGCCAGCAGCCGTCCGGAATACATCCACGCGCTCGCCGACCACATCCGCCGTGATTTTGGAATACCGTGGATCGCGGACAACCGGGATATCATCGATCAGGAAAAATTGCTGTTCCGCGATTATATGCGGAATCCCTTCTCCCTTTCGCCGCTGTATTTTTTTCTCGAACGGATCGGCGTACGGGGGGTGGTGCGGAACGATACCGAATGGATGCGCTCCGCCGCGGTGGTTACCGCGGTGACCGGGGGACAGGCGGAACTCCTGCGGAAACGCGTCCACGCTCCGGTACATGTCATCATGAATGGATTCGATCCGGACGATCTCCGGTCATGTGCGCGGACCACGGAGAGAAACGAACGGTTTACCATCGTGTACACTGGGTCCATGTGGGGAAGCAGCAATCCCCGGATGTTTCTGGAAGGGATCGACCTTCTCCTCCGTCGGAATCCCGGATTGAGCCGGGAGATCGAGATCGTTTTTTACGGCAGCAGCAGCGATACGGTGGTATACTCCCTGAAGCGGATGCGGCATCGGGAGGTCGTCGTCCGGGGAGGATTCCTGGGTCATGAGGCGGCGCTCAGCCGGATGTGCTGCGCCGATGCGTTGTTGTTCATTCCGCACCGGGGAAAGGGACTCATCAAGGCGAAAATCTTCGAATACCTGGCATCGGGGCGTCCCATCCTTTCCGTTCCGGGCGATGGGGACATCACCGACCGGATCATTACCGAAACGAAATCCGGAGTAGTAGCATCTACACCGGAGGAGGTTGCCCGTTTTGTAGAGAAGTGGTATCGTGAATGGAAAGAAAAAGGACGAATTGACCTTCAACAGAACAGGGAAGAAGTACATAAATACACCCGTCAAAGCCAGGCCCGCCAGCTTGCGGAACTGCTGGACGGCATTTCCTGAGGCCGCCCCATGCGGCGATGCGCCGCCATCGTGAACGAAATCAACGAAAACGGACGCAATATGAATCTCCTCTTGATCACGGATAATTTCCCATACGCCGACAAAGAATATTTCCTGGAGAAAGAAATTCCGTTTCTCGCGGAATATTTTGAGGAAATCGTCCTGGTTCCCCTGTTCTACCACGATTCGCGAAAACGGGAAACCGAATGCGTCCTGCCGGGGAATGTCCGGGTTGTCCTGCTGGATCGTCCCTGGACATCCTCACGGGAGATATGGCATAAACTGTCCCGGGAAATGTTCTTCGATGCGTCCCGTTTTCTGGAGGCGCTCCGGCACGGGAACGATTATTCCTTTCAGGAAATCCGCACCCTGGCCGCCTCGTCCCTGATCCACCGCATATACGCCCGCCAGTTGGCGAATACCATCGATCTGTCCCGATATCCGCTATGGTACTCGTACTGGGGAAACGGCACCGGTATATTGTTCGACTTTCTCCGTATGTATTCTCCGGAGTGGCATTCTCCGCTGCGGGTGTGCAGGATGCACGGGTACGACCTCTACGCCGAACGCTGGGGGAAGGCGTTTCTTCCCTGGCAGAAACGCCTCCTTGAAACCTGCGATTTGATCTTTCCCTGCTCGAAGCAGGGAGAGACATACCTGGCGCGGAGATATCCCGGCCATCGGGAGAAGATACACTGCGCGCATCTCGGGGTTTCCCCCCAGTCCGTTCTCAATCCCGGAAGTTCCGATGGCATATTGCGCGTCTTGAGCTGTTCATCCCTGATTCCGGTGAAACGGGTGAACCTGATCGCCGAATCACTCGCATCGGTCCGAAGACCTGTCGAATGGATCCACATCGGGGATGGACCGGAACGCGATTCCCTGGATCGGGCGGCGAACAAGCTGCCGGATCATATCCGATTCCATTTTCCGGGGCATCTCGATAACCGGCGGATCATGGAATTCTGCGAAACCCGCCCCGTCGATGTCTTTGTCAATGTCAGTGCATCGGAGGGAATCCCGGTCTCCATCATGGAGGCGATGTCTTTCGGAATCGAGCCGGTCGCGACGAATGTGGGGGGATCGGCGGAACTGGTGCGGCCCGAATTCGGCACGCTGCTGGAACCGGATTTCAGGACGGATGAACTCTCGAACATCCTCCAGAATTTCCGCCCCGATGCCGGGAAGCGGCAAAAAGCGCGCGATTTCCAGAAAGAAGGGTTTTCGACCGGAAATTTCCGGACATTCGCGGAGAATATGCTGAAAGCGTCCGCCTCGAAGTCCGGAACGGAGTAACCGTCTCCGGGGAGCTTCCGGGTGGGACCGGGATGCCATCGGGACCGGGGATATCGCCTGTTCCCGACGTTTCGGTACGGGTCACCGCGCCTTGTCCGGAAAGCTCCACGAGGCTTAGAGCCTATCCGTAAATAAGGATATAGCCTTCTGAGGGAAAGCAGCCCCCTACAACGCACCCCGTTCGTACTCCGTCCGAGCGGGGACCCCGCGCCCTCCGGGCCACCTTCCCCCGGAGGGGGCAGGAAAAGCATGGAGCACTGCGACTTCCCTTGCCCCCTCCGGGGGTAAACGCAGTTCCCGCGAAGCGGCAAGGGATTGAGGGTTAGGGGGCCGG
>CAYRTQ010000034.1:12261-20693 GCA_964426865.1 uncultured bacterium | reverse complement strand
GCCTGCCCAACACCCGGCAGTACCCCGCCGCCGTCGTCATCCACATCCTCCACGATGTCCGGGAGGAAGAGAACCGCTTCGAGGGAATCCTCGCGAATGCGGAGGGTGTCGGCCAGGGAGTCCGCCAGAAGCCTTGGAGGGCTGTCCACCAGAACCCGCATGGTGTCGGAGGCGGTTATCCCGTTGCCGTAGCCGACGGTAAAAATCACATCCTCGCCCCCACGGAAACCCGGGGGGGCGGTGAAGATCACCCGATGATTCCGGGGATTGATATCCACGCCGATACGGCTGTTCCCGGCTGCGCTCCAGATGAGAAGGGAATCCGGAATGGAGGCGAGACCGACATGGTTGTCCAGAACGAGGGTGCTGTCCTTCGCTCCGGGGGCCAGGTGGATATCGGGAACGGGTGGAGCGATGGTGATTCCCGATACGGTGATATAGGTGGGAACGGGATGCTGAAAGGAATAGCTGTCGTTGGAATTGGGAAAATAGTACTGGGATACCCGCATGTGATAGGCGCTCATGTCCAGCTTGATGGGAATGGAATCACAAGGGGCTTTGGCGATGAGTTTGAACGTGCACACCGTCCCGTAGAGAAGCTTGGAAACCGGCCGCCCGAATCCCACGTCCGGCCCGGTGATTTCCGCATAGTTCAACTGCCACCCGCTCACCTGGTTGTCGAGGGGATCGTCCATGTCACCGAACGTATTGTTTCCGAAAGGCTGGACCGAACCGTTCGCATTCTTCAGGTAGACGCCCTGAATGAACGGCTTGATCTGGCCCTCATACTTGTTCTTTTCAGTGTTTATCCCTTGGGCGACCGGATCGAAGTACCGGCTGTCGATGGTCAGGTATACCTCGATGGCGGAAACGGGGACCTGGCTGAAATTGCGGATGAATACATCGATGGATATGGTGTCCCCGAGCGAGGCGACGATATTGCTCACTCCCGATTGCTGGGATCCCGTGCCGCTTTTGTAGAAACTCAGCGATATATCCCCGGGGACCGTTCCGGCAACCCTGGCGACACCGGAAACCGCGCGGCCCGGTCCGGCGAGAATGATACAGAGCGTCATCAGGAAAGCGAGAATGGTTCGATGCATGTTCATACCGGTGAAATTCCCTCGGAAATATCGGAAGTCGGTTTTTCTGAATGTAAATGCAAAATACATGCCAGCCGATTCCCTCACCCCCGCCCCTCTCTCCCGCGGGATGACGCGCGGGCGAGGGGAGAAGGAGTGCTTCGGGCAAGGCTTTAGAGATTATGCTCGTTCAAAAAGAAAATTCTTCATGCAGTTTTGAGTCGGTTGCCCGACCTGTTTTTGAAAAGCCCGCCTTCCCCTCTCGCCCGCGTGTCATCTCCCGTGGGAGAGAGGGCGGGGAGTGAGGGCAAAAAGCGCCCGTAACTCCTCTCTCCTCATCCACGCACAAAATCTGAGAGGCGCTCCGCTTTCCGGGCTGGAAAAAATTACCGGGAAATTGTTGCCCATAACGCAGAAAGGCTCGTACTGGACGAGCCCTTCCGCGTTGAACGATGATGCTTCGTTACTTCATGAAAAGCATCTTCTTGCTTGCGCTGAACTGCCCGCTCTTGATGGTGTAGACATACACGCCGGCGGAAACGATTCTGCCGTTGCTGTCTTTTCCATCCCAGAGCTGCGTGTGCTGCCCGCTCGAGTAAATGCCGGAAACGAGGGTCCGCACATGACGACCGAGCATGTCGTACACTTCCAGATTCACCTGACCCGCCTCGGGGATGTTGAACTGGATCGCGGTGCTCGGGTTGAACGGATTCGGGTAATTCTGGCCGAGCGCGAAGGCTTTCGGAGTCTTGTTGCTGACACCGGTGCCCATATCCTTCTCCAGGTCTTCCTTGATGTAATCAGCGTTCACCAGGGAAATCTTTTCGAAGGAAAGCATGCTGGCATCGAAAGCGCCGTCCACCAGGGCGGTGAAGCTGACCTGGGCGAGGACGCCGTCGCCGGAAGCGACATAATCACCGTACGCCGAATTGGCGAATCCGACCGTATTCCCGCTGATGACCGGGAAGGAATAGGAATCGGTGTTGATCATGTCACCCTTCACGACGCCCGCGAAGGCGAGGGAAGCGGCATCGTACTGCATGTTGACGAAGTATGCGCGCAGTCCGCTGGTGTTGCGGGCGACCACCTGGATGGTATAGGTCTGGCCCGCCTGCATGGCGGAGGGAGCGCCCATGAATTCGACCACCGCGCCCATATTGGTGGACCCGGACGTTCTGGACGGCTTGTACACCGGCTGGGCGCCGGAGGTTCCCGCGTTGGAGGTGGTCAGCGAGAGGTCGTCGGCTTCGACGATGCCGTCTTCGTTGATATCCGCCCACTTCCAGTTGTCGCTCCCGTTATCCCACTTGGGATTGGCCGGAGTGGCAAGGAAGGCGCTGGAAACGCGGTTGATGTCGCCGGTTTCGATCTGGTTGTCCGGATAGACCACCCGCAGCGAATCGGAATAGCCGTAAGCGTCTCCGCCCTTGAGCTGGCCGAAGCTGACGAACAGGGTATCCACTCCCGTATAGACCGAAACGGGAACCAGTTTGGCGAGATACCGGTCATACTTGGCGACCATGTCGTACTCACCGTTGGGCACTTTCCACAGGGTGAACTTGCCGTCGGTGTCGGGCACGATCTGGAGCCCGGTCATGGTGGTGTCGGCGTCGTTCGTGGCATAGAAGAGGGAATCGGTGATGGGAACATATCCGCCGCGCTTCCGGAGTTCGAACGTGTACTTCGCGTTCATCTGGTTGCGGCCCTGGAGTTCCACGATTCCCTCGACGATAGCGCGGGGGACCACCTTGACATTGCTGGAAAGGAAGTTGATGGAAAGATCGACGCCGTCATTGGAGAACTTGGTGACCCAATTGCTGGCGGGATCGTTCACGAATCCGACACTGGTGATGTGCTGAAGCGCATCGGAGGTGCCCTTGCTGATCAACTGGAAAGAAGCCACATCGTCGCCAACGCCTCTGTCCACAACGCCGAACGTGTTTCCGTTGTCGAACACCACCGCCCGGAGGAGCCAGCGGTTGTTGGCGGCGTCATCGATGACCGCGTTGCCGATCAGCTTTCCGGTGTACCCGCCCGCGGCGGTGAACGGCGTGGAAGCGTTCGTCAGCGTCCACCAGGACTTGTCGATGGAAACGTAGGCGTCCATACGGTCCACGGTTCCACCGTTGTCAGCGGCCTTGAGGGTGAAGGTAACCGTATCACCCTCGGCGACCGAGGCTTCCATCGGGGAGATGGTCAGATTCCGCTGCGCCGTTTCGAGTCCGGCATTGACGATGGTCAAAGGTCCGGGAGCGCGATACAGGGTTTCCGTGCCGGCCATGAAGGGAACCGCGCCGCCGTCGGTCACGTTCGGGTCGATACCGATATACACCCAGTAGGTTCCATCGGCGAGCGTCGTTGCCGCGCTGTTCATGGTGGCGATATATTTGGCCGCACCGCCGGCAACGGAGGGCCGGAGCGTCATGTCATAATAGGTCGCCGTATTCTCGTTCAGATATGCGCCGCCGGCGGTATAATCGCCGTCGTTGTCGGTGAGATCGTATGCCACGATTCCAGCCTGGTCGAGTGCGCCGGTGGTCGTGGTAGCCGGGCCGTTTCCGAAACCGGCGCTGGTGTTCTTCACGATGAAAACGCCGATGGGGCCGTTGGTATCCCAATCGAATACACTAAACGGCATCCGGTAGGTCTCTTCGGCATTGATCGTGATACCCTCGGCGGGCGGAACCGCGAGGCGCGCAAACGGGGTATTGGCAAACGTCACCGTCTGGCACGGGGAGACTCCGGCATCAAGAATGCTGACACCGGTGGAAAAGACGATTTCCGTGTTGGCGCTCGACCGGTTTTCGGAGATGACGCCGTAGATGATATATGCGGCGGCATCGGTCGGGAACCAGCCGGTGGTCTGGAAATCGTTCTTCAGATTCCAGGTGTAGTACATCTGGCCCTTGGAATCGTATTTTTCCTGAAGAGCGCTGGTGTTGATCTTGTGGCCGTTGACCGCGGTGCGGACCGTGGCGGCCTGGTTATGTTCGTAATCGGAAAGGCCGTCCGCGGCGGCGTCGGGGATGATGTAGAAGTCGATGATCGCATCGTCGTCCACATCCGTCGCGCCGTTGATTCCGCTCTTTCCCCAACTGATCATGATCTGGTCGAGGCTCTTGACATCGACATTGACCGTACCGCCCGGGGTGGAATCATACTCGTCCAGGCCATCGATAACCAGCTTGGGCGAATGCTTGATGTGCACGATCAGGGGATTCACGCCCTGGGTGATCTGGACCGGAGGTCCGGGCACAACGGTGGTTCCCTTCAGCACCGTCATTTCATAGTGCTTTCCGTCGGCGGTGACACAGTACACGGTCAGATCCGAGGCAGGAATCACGCCGATCGAGTCGGGATTCACACTCCACCGCTGCCGTACGAATCCCTGGGCGTCCCTGGAATTCTCGAGCAGGTCGGTGGCGATGGCGGTTGCGCCGGTGAGACCGGTGACCGCGAGCGTGCTGTCGCCAGCGGAACCGGTGAAGGTGAGATTGCTGGCGGTCAGCGAGGAATTGCTGGAATAGAAGAGATGAATTTTGGCATTGTCGTCCAGGTCATCCACGTTGGCATACAGATCCACATAGGTATACGCATTGAGTCCGGCGGCCGTTCCGGCATAGTCGTAGTATCCGCCGGAATCGAGCGTCAGGGCCTGGTCGTCATTCGCGACGCCCGGCGTGTAGACGCTGTTATGGTCACGGTCGAAGCCCACCGCGTTGATGACCGGCCAGTGACGCACCACGAGCCCGTCGGAGCGAGCCAGCGGGAAATTGCCGGTGAGATAGCTCGTGATATAGAAGTAGTACGTTCCCTCGGGATAACCGGCCAGGTTGTACCGAAGATTGCCGGTCCCGCCTTCGTTCTCGATCACCGAAGACAGGTCGCCGTATTTCTGGGCGTGGAAAACACCGGCGGTCAGGCTGTCCACATGCGCCAGGTTCGGATCGGTGGAAACCCAGACCGTATAGTTGGTCTCATTCGCGTTCAAGCCGTCCAGCGCCGGATATCCCAGCGTACCCGCGGGGCCGTCCACTGCGGTGCCGATGGTGCCGGTATCGGTCACCAGATCGGGAAGAGCGCCGAAAGTGGCTTCGGAAACATCCGGATACCGTTCGCCTTTTCTCGTCGTGGAGTCGTTATTGGCGGTCAGGTTGGCAGCGAAGCTCACCAGCGAGAGAGCGGTGGGACCGGCGTCCCTGTAGGTGACAAAATAACCGTTGCCATCAGTGATGCCATCGGTACCGTCGCTGAAGGCAACATGATAATCCTGCGTGGAATCCGCGGGAGCGGACTGGGTGACCACCGGGAACATAACCCGGATGACATCACCGCTCTGCATGGCGGCCACTCCGATTGCCAGCACGATATTCGAACCGGCCGCGGAAGTCGGGGTAAGGGTCATGGTCGCATTCCCGGCGGTGAAGATAAGGGAGACTTCATCGACATAGCTGGCATCGCCATCGGTATTGGCGATGGTCATTCCATCCGGCAGGGTGATCGTCGCGGTCGCCGCGATGGCATGTCCGGCCCCGGGGGTCAGGGTCACCACCTGCCAGAAGAAGTTATCGTCCGATGTACCTCCCGGGCCGTTCACGTACGCGCCCTTCGGGACAACGTTCGGATAGGCGGTGATCGTCGCAGCGAACGCCTGTCCGGTAATGGTGATACTGAGGAGTGCGATCACCAGTATCAGTAATCGAGATTTCATGAGATATTCTCCTTTACGGAAAACAATGAGGTCATTCGAAACCGCGTACTTGCTTCATTTTGTACCGCAACTGCACCTTTTTCGTTAGATTTCCGACCGATTCGGAATGAACCTGTTTGGTACCGCTTTCTTCTTTACCGCATTCCCGCTTCAAAGCTCTCTTGCCAAACGCCTTGTCCCGGCGTTTACCACGGCACTCCCATACGCTATTCCCTCCCTGGATGTTGAAACGTCCGTTCGCCGGGGTGTCCTTACCCCGTCGATGCCGATGGATCTATGTTGTGTACGCTCATTGTTGCCGGTATCGGTATATTCTTCCCTCCCCCATGCTATCGGACATTCTCCGGTGAAACTTTAGGGCATTTTCTCCGCACGGGAAGGGATTTGCCCCGCCGGACGATCCCGCGGCCCGCATACCACTCCAGCCGGTCCCGCTCTCGCCCCATGGGGAAGGAACATTCCCCGCCAAGTTCGCACCATTCGCCAGGACCTTTCCGTTTTGCCGTTTCCGGCGTATCCGGTTCCGATGTCGTATACAGCCCGCATTCAGGTCACCCGATCCGTAAAACCACATTACCCGCACACGCCCTCATTCGCGGGGAGGGTCGCGGACCCGCACACGCATACTCACTTTGGATCTTTGGCCCTCTGGCGCTTTGTCGTTCAGGCGCTCGGGCGCTTCCCAACGGGAAATCCATTCCGGGAATGCCGGACAGGGTTTCCGTTTGTAAAGGCATTATGCATAAATGATGCCAATCTCTCCCAAGGCGCGGGACCGGCGCAGGGGGAAACACCGATAACGGCTTGAGGATGAATGCGTTGCCGGGAGATACATCTTGGCGGAACGAGGGACCGGTGGATACGGCGGGGAAATGCTCCACGGCTCCTCCGATACGGTGGGGGAAAAAACTGTCCGGGGGAAGGAAAGAACTTCCGTAAAAGAAAACCCCGGCGGTGAGCCGGGGTCTGGATGGGACAAGAATGCCGTTCGCGGGGAGGATTGACGATCACCGTCCGGTCAGCAGGGAGACATGCCGTCCGATGTGCCCGACGAGGAACCGGCGGTAGACCTCACGGTTACGACGGAGCGAGGCGCGCAGGTCGTCGCCCATGGTCTCCAGAACCACGCCGAACGCGATATGCAGCACCTGGCGCATGTCGGGGTCCACGGTGATGAGGCGCAACGCTTCCTCACGCGACAGTGCGTCCGCACCCGGAACATTGTCCGGATTGGCGGAAATGTGATAGCTCGCGGCATTTTCAGCGAAGGTGTCGAGCGAGAGGGCGAGAATACGGCGGAAGAGATCGAAGTCCTCGGACGCGGTCACCTTGACCGCTTCAAGGTATGTGGTCCCGGCGGTCTTCACATGGTAGAAACCGTCGGTGATTTCCCCGAAGATCGGATAGATGGTGAACTTGTCCGAGCCGGAATGGAGACTCAGCCGGTAATCGCCCAGTTCACGGGAGAGACGGTAATGCTCGGACAGCGATCGCCGGAATCCCTCGGGAGACCCCTTGTAGTCGATGCCCTTCTCGAACTCGCCCTCGAAACGCGGCGCGAGGCTGAAGAGATTCACCTTCTCGCGGAGGAGTTCGGTGACGATGATACGGTGATCCAGCGTGGTGGTTTCGGTCGAGGTCTCGTCGATGGACATCTCGAAATTGAAACCCGCCGCGCCGCGCAGGTCCGCGATGTGATGATAGGCCGCGGCGGCGTGACGAATCGCGTTCAGGTATTTCACCCCGGCGCGAGCCACATCCCGCCGTGCGCCGAATTTCCCCTCATAGCGGAGAATGAAATCCTCGACGCCCGCCTTGGCGGGGAAGAGCGCATTCAGCTTGTTCGCGAGTTCCGTATCGGAATCGGTGTCGGCGGCGTTGTCGATTTTTTCCGAGGGGTCGAGGGTGAACATGGTGAAGCCGGCCCGCACCGCCTCATCGGCGTTCTCCAGGGTTTTGAGATGATCGGCGTCCGATCCCCAGGGTTGACGGTATCCCTCGCGGAAGACGGACCATGCGGCATCGTCCATGACCTCCGAAAAAGTTCTCCCGGTCTTGTGATTCTCGCGCACGGACTGCTGGGCGAGCACCGGGGTGATCCCCTTTCCCCGCACCGCCTCGATATGGCCGGAAGTGGCGGGAGATTTCCCGCCGATACGGTCCCCGGTGCCGAAGGATTCACGGCTTTCGAGCACGGAGGGGGCGGTCCAGGGCAGTTCGCTCCGCAACCGGAGCGCATTGACATGGTCGAGCGGTCCGGCCAGAAGATAGAAGGATTGCCCGCCCCGGCTTTCGGAAACGATTTCCCCGGAAAATCCGTCCAGCGCCCGGGGGTGACGGGTGAGAATCACCAGCCGTTCCGCGTCGTTCCCCTCGAAGAGAGCGTACGCGCCCCCTTCGGTCACCGCGATCGAGGAGGACACGATCCCCTCCTGACCGGTCAGGAACCGCTGGAGAGCGCTTTCGGAGAGAGAGCCGGCGAGGACTCCCGATTGCACGGCATTTCTGAGGAGCTGTATCATGGTTTTTCTCCTGTGGAATAGCGCCAAGAGTTTTGGGGGCCGGATTGAGCGTGTGGTATGGAAAGACTGAAGAAAATGCCTGAACGCCCGTTCTGATGCTTCTTCACCTGGATAGCG
>CAYRTQ010000034.1:0-12251 GCA_964426865.1 uncultured bacterium | reverse complement strand
CACTTCGACAGGCTCAGTGCCCGCAGGCTCAGCGCCCACCGCTGGCTGAGCATCTACCGCTGGCTGAGCTTGTCGAAGCCAGCCAACCTCAATACGGTTTGTTTTTAATCGAAAAGAGAAAAGCTTTCTACCACGAAAGACACGAAACACACGAAAATTGAGTGTTTCACTGGGGAAAATTTCGTGATTTTCGTGTCTTTCGTGGTTACATGAACTGTATTGGGGTTAAGCCAGCGGGTGCTGAGCTTGTCGAAGCCAGTTGATCGAAAAGACTCAACCCCACAATATTGAGTTGACAGAGCACTGGTGATGCGCATGATGGAAATGATGGAATACTGATAGAAGAACAAGCCATTCATCAGCTTTTCACTATTTCAACCATACGAATCAGTGGTTCAGACAATCAGCCGGTTTACCGGACAGTTCCCCTCTTTACCTTTCCTTGACCAAACCGGGCGTGACTTCCGTTTTCCGCCTTCTCTAATAAGAAAGGCCCCGCGCATCATGACGGGGGGCCTTTCGAAAACCGCGCATTCGATTCCGGCGAAAAATCCTACCGGGCGAGCCAGCCGCCGTCGACCGGAAGAACGCTGCCGTGGATATAATCCGCAGCCGCGGATCCGAGGAACAGGAACGGTCCGACCAGATCGTCCGGTACGCCCCAGCGTCCGACCGGAAGACGGTCCATGACGGTCTTGTTGCGAATCGGGTCGTCATGCATGGGCTGGGTGATCTGGGTGAGAATGTATCCCGGGGCGATGGCATTGACATTGATTCCGAGCGGGGACCACTCGTTGCAGAGCGCCTTGGTGACCTGGGTGATGGCCGCCTTGCCCGCCGCATAGGCCGGAACGATGTATCCGCCGCTCCAGGCGAGCATGCTGGAAGTGTTGACAATCTTGCCTCCCTTGCCCCGCTCGATCATATGGCGACCCACCTCGCGGCACATGAAGAACGTGCCCTTGGCCTGGATATCGACCACGAAGTCCCATTTCTCTTCGGTGAGGTCCACCGACGCGCAACGGTAGTTCACCCCGGCGCCGTTGATGAGGACGTCTATCTGCCCAAAATCCTTGATGATCTGCGCCACGGTCTCCACGATCACGGGGACGTTGGAAACATCACAGCTATACACCTTCCCCTTCCCGCCGGCGTCCTCGATCATCTTGAGCGTTTCCGCGGCGCCCTTCATATTGACATCGCAGATGGCCACCGCGGCGCCGGCGGCGGCGTATCCCCGCGCGACCGCCTGAAAAATACCCGATGATGCGCCGGTGATCACCGCGACCTTGCCGGAGAAATCGAAGGTTACATCTTTGTACGATTTCATTCTGAAAGCCTCCCGTAACGTGAATACTACCGATATGCGCCCTCCCGCCGGACCGCCCGGTGGAAGGGCGCGAACGTCCTCTTTCGACGGAATGACGATGGCGGGGTTCTTTCACTCGCCAACGGCGCTGTCCCGAAAAATATACCAAAGATAATACATGGGCGCGCGGGGAGCAAGGACGAGGACCGTAAAATGTAAAAAACTGCTTATACGGGAGGATACCGGCGGTCCCGGCGGTCGATTTTCGCCTCTACATCAAGCCCTCATATGCACCGCCGTCCACCGGGACGGTAACTCCCGTGATATAGGAGGCGCGCTCGCTGCACAGGAACGTCACCAGCCAGGCCAGTTCCTCCGGCCTTCCGAGCCTGCCCAGGGGAATGGCCGATTCCTGGGCGGCCCGCACCGCTTCCGGGGATCGTCCGCTTCGGTCCGCCCGGTCCCGGAAAATGGCGCGCAGACGCTCGGTATCGAAATTTCCGGTGGCGATATTGTTGATCAGGATTCCCATGGGAGCCGCCTCCCGGGAAAGGGTTTTCGCCATTCCGACCACGGCGCTCCGCAGGGAGTTGGAGAGCAGCAGTCCGGGAATGGGTTGTTTGACCGAGAGGGAGGTGAGATTGACAATTCTCCCCCATTTCCGTTCGGACATGACCGGCAGCACGGCGCGGGTCATGCGCACCACGCTCATCAGGGTGAGATGGAACGCCTTCTCCCACAATTCGTCCGGAAGCTCCCGGAACTCACCGGGAGGTGGTCCCCCGGCGTTGTTCACCAGGATATCGACCCCGCCGAAACGCTCCAGCGCCGCGCGCACCAGCCGATCCGGACCTCCGGAATCCGCCAGGTCAGCGGCGACCGGAAGCGTCTGAACGCCATACGTTTCGGAAATGGACCGGGCGGCACGGGCGATTTCCTCCTCATCCCGGGCGTTGACCGCCAGATTCACTCCCTCCGCCGCGAGCGCCTCGGCGCATGCGCGTCCCAGTCCCCGCGAGGAACCGCACACGATCGCGGTTTTCCCCCTGATTCCCAGTTCCATAGCCGCCTCCTTGTTCAAAACCAGTGACAAAGTGACAAAGCGCCGGAGCGAAAAAGTTCGAAAGATGTACACTGCGGATACGACCGCTATTCCGGCAGACGGGAAGGAATTTTCCAGCGGACCGTCCCCATGTGGTAGCGGGAATGGTTACGGTTCTTGCCGCTGTAATAGGCGGTCACGATGACGCCGTCCTCAAGTTGCACGCTGGATGGATATCCGCCGTCCTCGCCCCCATATTCAACCACCACCATCGGGCGGCTCCAGGTCAGTCCCCCATCCGCGCTGACTTTCGCGCCGATGCCGTGAATCCCCCGGCGTATCCCGTAGGTGAGTAGAATTCTGCCGTCCCGAAGTTTCAGGAGATGCCCGGGATGCTCATCGGGGACAGTGAGACCGGCTCCCGACATATACTCCGGAATCTCCCAGGTGCGCCCCCGGTCTCCGGAGGTCAGGAGAGCGAGTTCCGGAGACCGGGTAAAGGTCCGCGCCACCGCGACGAACCGGTTCCGTCCGGTGGAAAGGAGCGCAGTCTCGTTGAAATTTCCGGCGGCGGGATTGAGGAACACCCCTTTCTCCCCCAAAAGCACCGGATCCTTCCAGGTCTTCCCGTCATCCTCGCTGAAAAAGACATACGCCCGGTTGTACCGGGAACTGGAGGTCCCGTCATAGAGACAAGCGGCGAGAGCCCCGCCGTTAACCCGGCAGATGCTCCCATAGGGAATGAGATCGGGCGCGTTGGGCGGAAGACGCACCGAGCCGCTCCGGTCCCAGGTTTTCCCGCCGTCCGAGGATCGGCACACCAGAACCGGAAGGGTGTACTCGCGGTAATCCCTGCCGCCCCATCCGGAACACAGGACGACAAGGGAGCCGTCACCCGCGACCCCGAACGCGTGATTCATGCGAATGGTCGCGGAATCGTGTGGAGCGGGAGTGCCCGCGAATTCCCATTTCCGTCCGCCATCACGGCTGATGTAGCAGTCCACATCGCCTTCCGTGAACCCGTGCGAGGGCCGGTTGAACACCGCCGCCGCGATAACGCCGTCCGGGAGAAGCTCGAGACTCGGCCAGGCGCAGATATTGTCGATGGCCACCCGGTTTTCCGCATCCCGGATGTAAACCGGCGCGTTCGATGCATCCCTGAATTCCGGGTCGGCCTGACCGGAAAGCATCAGGGCCAGGACGGCGGCCACACCGGCGGCGCAAATGCGGTGAAAGCGCTTTCTCATAATTCCTTTCCCCCCTTTTACCGAGATTCTCCGGCCTTTTTCAGATTTTCCGCGGCGGGAACAAACCAGGGATTTGCGTTCAGGGCCTTGGTGAACGCCTCGCGGGCGCCATTCGGATCGCCTCTGCCCAGGAGAATCTCCCCGATACGGTTGTAGGCCTCCGCATACCGGGGGCGCAACTCCGTTGCGGTGCGGAAGCTGCGGAGCGCGCCGTCGATGTCCCCGATTGCGGCGAGCGTGTTCCCCAGTTCATAATACGCCGGTGAGGAGTCTTTCCACTTCTTCACCACCGCTTCGAGATCCTTGCGGGCGCCTCCGGGGTCGCCCTGATCACGGCGCAGGACCGCGAGCGCAATGCGGGATTCCGGCTGCTCCGGTTCGAGCGCAAGGGCCTGACGATAGTATTCCCCGGCTTTTTCGTACTCCTTGCGCGCCCGGTGGACATTGCCCATCTGCACCACTGCGCTCCCCAGGGCGGGCATGCTCCGGTGGGCGGCCTGGAAATGCTCCAGCGCCCGCTTGTCCTCTCCCGTTTTGAAAAGCAGCGACCCCAGATAATAATGGGCGTCGTAATCTTCCGATGAGATACGGAGCGCATGCGCGTACGTTTTCAGCGCCTCCGCCGTATTGCCGGTATGATCGAGACAGCGGGCCAGAAAATACCGTCCCTGAAAATCGTTCGGGGCGATTTCGAGGAATTTGCGGTACAGGGGTATCGCCTCGTCGTAGAGTTTCTGGACATACTTGTCCATGGCCGTTTCGAAGTACCCTTCACCCATGTACCGGGTCTGGGCGCAGATGGGACGTCCGAAAACCAAAGAGGCGATTCCGAGGGCGAAGAGAACGAAACCGAGCCCCGCGTACCTTCCGTGTTTCCGCATACCCGTCCTTTCCGGAAAGAGAACCCGCCGTCCGGCGCGCCGCACCGTCCATCGTAAACGGCGGGGAATCGTGGTAGAGGTAAATAACGAAGATATTCAACGGCGTTCAAGGACAATTTGTCCGGTCACCGTAAGCGGCGGTCCTTTTCAGCGGAGCGCCGGACTTTCCACGATGGCCGGATACCGAATTCGCCGTTGATTCGAGAGCCTGTTTTCCGTATACTACTTTTCCTGAAAGCCGGTTTCGCGCACAGGGAAACGAGCGGTAAAAAAACTCCCGTACGGTTCGCGGGGAGTCCCGCATGTCGGACCCTTACCGGCATTCGTTCAGAGCCGGTTGTTCGATACATGACATACGCATCGTATAAAAAAGAAGGAGTTTCAGGAATGAGCGAAACACTGGGCTTCATCGGCCTCGGAATCATGGGAAAGCCCATGGCCAAGAATCTGGTCAAGGCCGGATACAAACTGGTGGTGTTCGATGTGGTCAAGGCCCCGGTGGATGAATTGACCGCCCTCGGCGCGGAAGCGGTCGAATCCCCCGCCGCGGTGGCCGCGAAAGTGAACCGCATCATCACCATGCTGCCCGACGGCCCCCAGGTGGAGGAAGTGGTCACCGGCCCGAACGGCATCCTCGAAACCGCCACACCGGAAACCGTGCTCATCGACATGAGCAGCATCTCCCCCACCGTCTCCAGGCGCATCGCCGAGGCCTTGGCGTCCAAAGGAGCGCGGGCGCTCGACGCCCCGGTCAGCGGGGGCGAACCCGGAGCCATCAACGCCCAGCTCGCCATCATGGTCGGCGGCCCGGAAGACCTGTTCGAGGCGGCCAGGCCCCTGTTCGCCGTTCTCGGCAAGAGCGCGGTGCTGGTGGGCGACACCGGCGCGGGGCAGATCACCAAGCTGGCCAATCAGGTCCTCGTCGCCATCCACCTGGAAGCCATGGGCGAGGCGCTCCTGCTGGCCGCCAAGGCGGGCGTGGACCCTCTGAAAGTCTACGAAGCCATCAAGGGCGGACTGGCCGGTTCCAACGTGCTCAACGCCAAGGTTCCGCTGGTCCTGGCGCGCAATTTCAAGCCCGGATTCAAAATCCGCCTTCACCAGAAAGACCTGAAAAACGCCCTCGAAGCGGCGGAAAACACCGGCCTGAAACTCCCGGTCACCGATATGGTCAAGGAAATGGTGGACTCCCTCGTCCGTCAGGGCAAGGGCGAAGAGGACCACGGCGGAATCCTGCAGATTCTGGAACAGCTCAACGAGGCGGAAGTAAGGGGATTGTAATAAATAATTGGTTGTCTGAAAGCGAAAGGCCGGGTGGATGCCCGGCCTTTTAGTTTCGGTGAGTCGTTTTGACAATTTCCTCACCGCATTTCCAGATATTTCCTCGGTATTTCCACCCCCGCGGTATACGCGAATCCGGGAATGTCCACCATCTGGTACACGTTGATGCGGGTATCCGGGCAAACCGCGAGGAGAAGATATGCTTCACGCTCCTCGAATCCGTAATCCTCCTTCATCCATTCCAGGAGGTTGGTGAACGCGTCACGGACCGCTCCTTCCAGCGGTTTTCCGTTGGCGACCCCGACAATGGAGTCCGCTTTTTCGATGCGGAGATGCGGGATTCGGCGGTGTTTGATGACCTCGCAGGAGAGGGTGAGCTCGGCCCGGGTTTCGTTGGCGGTCCCGGAGAGTTCGCCGTCGCCCTGGCAGCCGTGGACGTCGCCCGCGAAGAGCAGCCCGCCTTCATTGTAGCTGTTGAACCAGACTTTCGAGCCCGCGCGGATGTCCCGGATATCCAGATTCCCGCCCCAGGGTCCCTGGACGTAGACGGAGGAGGGCACTTCGCGTTCCGGCGCGAGCGTGATGGTCCCGATGAACGGGGCGAGCGGCCAGCGGATACGGTCATTGAACACGCATTCGCCGTCGGCGGTCGTCCCGGAGGCTCCGGGCAGATGACGGAGAATCTTCGTGTAGAATTCCGTGGTTTTCCTGTATTTCAGCGAGTCCCCGAGAAGGCCGTCGCCGGGTTGCAGGATGGTGTATCCCTGGGTGTCGGGAACGATCTTCTCGATGGTGACCACGACCACATCGCCCTTTTCAACGCCCTCGACATACACCGGACCGGCGACCGGATTGAGCCGAGGCGGATTGAACGCGTGGGTCGGGCGGTTCTGGGGATACGGCAGGGTTGCCTCGTCACGGATGAAACCGTCGGCGGCGTCCTCCGTTTCAAGAACGAACCGCTCGCCGGGCTGAACCCGGATGGCCGGAGAAAGCCGGTGGTCTATTTCACATACATTCGCCTGGGAACGAACGATACGCTGCATGGGTGCTCCTTGGGATAATGGTCTGAACCGCTGAATCGGGTGCTTGAAAAATGATGGAGGATGACAGGCCAAAGGGAACATAGCAACCCAAGGATAATGGCGGCTTTTTCTTTATCTTCATCCCTTTGCCCCTCTGCTCCTCTGTTCCTTTGCCCCTTTTCTTCCTCAATCTTCCGGGACTTTCCAGAACGCCTTTTCCGCCTCCCATTTTTCCTCGATCTCACGGGGAGGTTTCACCACCACCGCGGTGCACTCGGCGGTCACCGTACCATCGGGAAGACGGATTTCTCCCGCCACCTGGGCGCGGCGTTCGCTTTTGCGGATGACCCAGCCGGTTATTTCGAGCGGGACCTCGGTCGGAGTGGGACGGCGGTAAGTTATTTCCAGCTTCAGGGTGACCATGAAATTATCGAAGTCGCCATTGAGCATGATGGCGCGCCCGGCGGTCTCGTCGAGCATGGTGGCGAGAATTCCCCCGTGGACGATGCCGGGATATCCGTTGAAATGTTCCGGAACCACGAGGGTGGCCCGTACCTTGCCCGCGGCATCATCATTGAACCAGGTCATTTTCAGGCTTATATCGTTCTCGCGGCCACAAACGAAGCAGGTCCGCGAGGTGGGCTGTTTATCCATTTTTTCTCCAAAAAAAGATTCACCACAGGGGCACGGAGGAAGACGGCGAAAAGAGTAATGTCCACAAAGTGCGAGAAGAAAGGAAACGTGAATTCAGGTATTCCTTCCCTCATGCTTCAGATCTTGCAGCATACTTTTTTCGGCGCATCGCGGTTTTCAGGGGTAGATGTAGCATGACAAACGCGCTGTCATGCGGTAAAGAACACCCACGCTCTTCCCGCCTTTCCTGAACGCCAGGAAAAGCGCCAAAGAAGGCGTCCTCCGTGCCGCTGTGGTTCAGTTTTCCGTTTATAGCAGCCCCATGTTCTTCAGGATGCCCCGAAGTTCCGCGCGCTTCGCCTCGGAAATCGGGCCGACCGGACGACGGCAGGGACCGGCGGGCAACCCCTGAAGGTCCATGGCCTCCTTGACAGTGACCGGGAAGGTTCCGGCGGAGAAGAATTCCCGGAGGGGAACCAGAAGGTCCTGATATTTACGGGCGGCATCCAGGTTCCCGGCGGCGAATTCACGATAAATGCCCACCACGATATCCACCGCGGCGTTGGAGGTGGCCGCCACCGCGCCGTCGAGACCGGTCAGAAGCCCGGCATAGATGAGCTGATCGCGCCCGATGAATACCTGAAACTTCTCCCCGCAGAGCCGCTTGTAGTTGATGGTCATGGACAGGTCGCCGCTGGAGTCCTTGATTCCCCGCAGGTTGGGCGAGACCTCGCAGAGGCGCGCCACCGTTTCCGGCAGGATGTTCAGGTGGGTTCTCCAAGGATTGTTGTAGATGTAGAGAGGGATGTCCACCGCTTCGAGAATGGCCTTGTAATGGCGAAACAGCTCTTCCTGGTTCGGCGAGATGTAATACGGGGTGATGGTCACCGCGGCATCGGCGCCGCCCTTTTTCGCGGCTTCCACCTGCTCGATGGAGGCGCGGGTGGTGACCGTGCCCGCTCCCATGAGCACCGGCACCCGGCCATTCACCGTTTCCAGCGTGATTTCCAGAATGCGCTGTTTTTCGGAGGCGCTCAGGCTGTATCCCTCACCCTGCCCGCCGCAGGGGAAGATGCCCGCCACACCGTGCTCGATCAGATAGTTGACAATATTCCGGAAGCCCTGCTCATTGATTTCCTCATCCGCGTCGAACACGGTGACCACGGGGGTGATGACCCCTTTCATATCCTTCAGATCCATTTCACGCTCCTTATGTTCACAGAATTAGGCTTCGGCGCTGCGATAGACTTCCTGGGCCGCGGAAACCGCCCGTCCGATCTCGATGTCCTTCACTCCCAGTTCCCGCATGGTCAGTTCGAGCGCGGCGATGGTGGGGATGATGCACTCATAGGAAGCGGTCATGGACATATGCCCGATGCGGAACATCTTCTCGTAGAATTCCTCCAACCCCCCGGCCACCATTACACCGTGCTTTTCCTTCAGCGTCTTCCGGATGGCGCCCTCGCTGACACCCGCGGGCGGCAGGATGGCGGTGACAGTCGGCGAGGAAATGCTGTCGTCGGGAAAGAGGGTCAGCCCCAGATTCGGCAGCGCAGCCCGTATTGCTCTCGAAGCGAGCGCATGACGGCGGTACCGGGCGTCGAGCCCTTCCTCCAGCACGAGACGAGCCGCCTCGTCGAGCGCATAGACCAGGTGGGTGGCCATGGTCAGCGGCTGACGGCGATACTTGAATTTCAGGAGGCCGCCATCCTCCGCCTTGAACCACATGATCTTCCATTTGCGCAAATCGAAGAAGAAACTCTGCGGCGCGGTTTTGCGGGAATCGAAGATGTCCCACATGCGGTCCGCGATTGCCACCGGGGCGAGTCCGGCCAGTGCGCCCAGGCATTTCTGGCTCCCGGTGCAGAGCAGGTCTATCCCCCACTCGTCCATGCGGATTTCCGCGCCCCCGGCGGAACTCACCGCGTCCACCACATAGATGAGGTTGCGCCGACGTGCGATCTCCCCGACCTCCCGGATGGGATTGAGCACGCAGGAGGAGGTTTCGGAATGCACCATGGCAATTCCTTTCAACCCCGGAGTGGCGGCCAGCGCATCGATACGGTTCAGGTCCAGCACGCGGCCCTGCTCGCTCTTGTGTTCCAGAACGTCCAGACGGCAGCGCTGTGATATGTCACGGAGCATGTTGCCGAACACCCCGTTGTTGATGACCAGGATGCGGTCTCCGGGCTCGAACGAAGTGCTGATGGCGGCTTCGATGCCTCCGCGTCCGCTGGAATTGAAAAGCACCACCTTCCCGCGGGCGCCGATGATACGGGCCACCCGCTCAGAGGCGCGGTCCTGGACCTCATGAAAGCGGGAATCGCCGTGACTGATGGCGGGACGGCACATGGACTGGATGACCGAGGGCGCTATCTCGGTCGGGCCGGGTATCATGAAAAGCTCGCGCATGGATTCTCCCTTTATGGAATCGAAAAAAGAGGTTTGCCGTAATGGTACGGAACGATAAATATAGTGAATACCCGGAGAAGGGGGAAAGACAAAAAGGATTCTTCGGGGTTTTCCGTGGGCAAACACGGTACTGTGTGGTTTCCGCCTGAACCGCCGATGAAATCGTGTATGGGTGGGATGGGCGGGAAGGATGCCGGATGTTTTTACCGCATGAAAGGGCCTTTGTAAAGGACGCATGCAGTCGATGTCCGATCATGATCCGCCCATTAAAAACTGCGAATCGCCATTTTTGTCCTCATCCGTTTCCGAATGAAAATAGTATGTAACCAAAATAGCGACATATTCGTCTTTCTGTTATGGAATAGTATCAATTCTCATTTTTATTCGTAAAGATACTGCGTATATTGGGAAAAATTTACATTTTTGGATGCAAATTGCTTTCTATTGATATAACTTTCAGTATCATAAAGCATTACCATTTCATCTCACTTCTTCACATCCGAATTTTACGGGAGGGGAATGCGTCACATGATCAAGAGAAGAGAATTCCTGAAGACCGCGTCACTGGCCGGTGGTATCGGAGCGGTGACCTCCATAGAGAGCCTTGCGTCACGGGCGGCCATGAACTTTTTCAGCGTCCACCCCTTCGTGGAGAACAATCCCGAGGCGGTATTCATCATGCGGACCAACGTGGATGTGAAGACCAACCACGATGCGCTCAAATCCGCGGGGAAATCCCTGGCCGATTCCGTGCTGGTTCCCAGCGACACCGGCGTTCCCGTTTCCGGCCTGTTCCCGATCAAGCCCAACATCACCTATGTCACGTGGTCCGGAACGCCCGCTAACGACGCGGATTACCGCATGGGCGTCATTACCGACCCCTGGTTTGTCGAGGGAATCGTCGAAAGCTACAAGGGTCTGGGAGTGTCCGGAAACCAGATCACCGTGCTCGATGTGTGGAACGACGCCGCCAATCGCAAGCTCAACGGCTACGAGGAAACCACCCTGCGGCAGGGGGTGAAAATGAACCCCGCGAATACCACGATCTCTTCCCTGGGCGCGAACGGTGTAACCTGGGTGGAGGTGCCGGATGGCGTTTACTTCCGGAAGATTCCTTACATTTTCCCGGTGAACGCCCCCAATTCCTGGCTCCTCAATGTCTCCAAATTCAAGGCGCACGGCATGGGCATCACCCTCTGCTGCAAAAACCTCCAGGGTACCATCGCAAAAAACTACCAGGAGCATTGCAGCAGGTATGATCAAATGATGAGTGTTGATTCCGCCAACCTGAATCCCAATTGGAAAGCGGATATCGGAGCGAATTACACCCTTCACAAAACCGCTGGAATTCCCCGATGGGACAGACCTTCGCATGATGGCGGCATCTGGATGGAAACCTGGGCCAGCCGCTGCCTGGACAACAATTCGGCCACCCCGGCGGGATTGTATGTCGTCGAGGGCGTCTACGGCCGTGACGGCGACGGATTCCTCAACGGCCCAAACGCCGGCACCAAACTGTCCACCGGCGAGGCCTGGGACTACATGACGAATATCATCATTTTCGGCAAGAACCAGTACAATGTGGATATCATCGGACACTGGCTGGCGGGTCATGAGCCGGGAAACTTCGGCCTGTTCCATATCGCCAAGGAAAGAGGACTCACCCAGCGGATCAATCCGGCCAACATCCCGGTCTACGAGTGGAAGGCCGACGCCACCGCCACGCGCACGCCGCTCGAGAGTTTCACCCGCACCCCGCTCAAGACCTACTATCTCCAGCGGAATTACAACGGCCAGACCGAGCCCAAGTACCATCTCTGCGACGAGCCCTACACCTATGCGGCGGACGAACCGCAGGTAGCGGTGGAGGAGCGTCCGCAGGCGTTCGTGCTCAGCCAGAACAAACCCAACCCGTTCAACCCCTCCACCTCCATCCAGTTCTCCATTCCGACCGGTGGACACGCCCGGCTGGAGGTCTTCAATTCCCGGGGCCAGCTCGTGGATGTGCTGGTGGACGGCTATCGTCCCGCGGGTGCGCACATGGCGATCTGGAACACCACCGGAAAGGCGTCCGGAGCCTATTTCTACCGTTTCCGTTTCGGCGGACTCACCGAAACCAGGAAAATGATGTTGCTCAAGTAAGCCCCATCGGGCACACCACCAACAGAAGAGCGGGAAAACTCCCGCCTTTCACCATAAACGAAGAACGGCGGCAGGAATTCCTGCCGCCGTTCTTCGTTTGCCGTATCTTCGAACCGGTTATTTCGCCGGGGGCATGTTCTTCACGGTTTCCCCGAGGATCATCCAGTAGCTCGAAGCCGTCCTGGGCGCGGAACCCGACCTCGACGTGGCCGGCGCCCTGCGCGCGGCCCTGCGGCACATCTCCAAGGCGCGCGAATGAGCATGGCATCCGTTCCCCCC
>CAYRTQ010000033.1:0-21000 GCA_964426865.1 uncultured bacterium | reverse complement strand
AATTACAAGTCCTCCACCACGTTTGTGAAGGTCTTCCTCGGCTACTGAGATTTCCCGGGTGTTGAAAACGGGGCCTTAATCGGCCCCGTTTTTTTTGGTGCGCCCGGCAGGGTGCACTCACTTGAGAGTGAAATGCCTTGAATGGACGAATCGATGGAGGGCATGGACTGCATCGCAACTGCATGTTTCCCGTTGACAATCGCGTCATTTTTTATTTCCTTCGAAACATTCTATTCCGGTGTATGCGTACTTTTCGGCGTGAGGGGAAAACGTTCCCGCCGCACCGGGCGAATGGGTGTTTTTCCATTGGATGAATGGGGATGGACTTCTTTCCCGGAATGATCTCCCGGTCATGACCGGACAAAAAGAAATGGGTATAATCGCGGTTTTGGAAATCGGAGGAGGGTCGCTTGGCCCAGATTGACAAACTATTCCAGATATTGAAGGATCGGAAAGGCTCGGACCTGCACATCAGCGTCGGAGCGCCGCCCCTGATACGGATTTCCGGAGATCTGACTCCGATCACCAGTTCCCTTCTTCCCCCCGCCGAGACAAGAAAGCTCCTCTATGAGATCATGACCGAGAGCCAGCAGCAGAGGTTCGAGGAGAGAATGGAACTGGATTTCGCGTATGCCATTCCCGGACTGGCCCGGTTCCGGGCGAACATATTCATGCAGAACCGGGGAATCGCGGCGGTATTCCGCATCATCCCCGAGGACATCCTCACTGTCGAACAGTTGAAAAGCCCCCCCCAGATACTGAACTTCGCCAAACTGCACAAGGGACTGGTGTTGTGTACCGGGCCGACCGGCAGCGGAAAATCCACCACGCTCGCCGCGCTGGTCGATTATGTCAACGCCAATCGTCAGGAGCATATCATCACGGTCGAGGATCCCATAGAGTTCGTTCACCAGAACAAGAAATGCCTCATCAACCAGCGCGAACTGGGCGCCCACACCGAATCGTTCGCCGCTGCCCTGAAATCGGCGTTGCGTGAGGACCCGGATGTTATTCTGGTGGGGGAAATGCGCGATCTCGAAACCATCCAGTTGGCGCTGACCGCTGCGGAAACCGGCCACCTGGTGTTCGGGACGCTGCACACCGCAAGCGCGGCGAAAACCATCGATCGTATCATCGATGTTTTTCCATCCTCCCAGCAGGGACAGGTGCGGTCCATGCTTTCCGAATCGCTGAAAGGGGTGATGGCTCAAACCCTGCTGAAAAAAGCCGGAGGGGGACGGATCGCGGCCATCGAAATACTGGTCGGGAATCCCGCCATCGCCAACCTGATCCGTGAGGAGAAAACGTACCAGATCAACTCCGTTCTCCAGACCTCACGGGCGGAGGGCATGCAGACACTCGATATGGCGCTGTTCGAGCTGTTCCAGAAAAAGCTCATCACCCCGGAAGCCTGTGTCGATCACGCCACCGACAAAAAAAATATGCGCGCCCAGTTGGGTATGAAATAGAAACGAACCGCATGGCGACGATACCAGCGTTTGTATCGTTACCATGCGACATCCCACATGTTGACCGTCCGGAGGTCCGGGGGAGATGAAACTGGCGCTGGGAAAGGGTGGACGCCCCGTGAGCATGAAAATAATGCTTGACAGAATACGGTGGGAACGTTAATTTTCAACCCAGCTTGATTTCCAGCGGGTTTCTCTGTTCAAGTATTCCACAAAGAAAAATTGTACTGTAGAATAATTCTCATGGGGGTGAGTCTCGCCCCCTTTTTTTGTGTTTTTACGAGTATTATCGTAAATACGAGGTTATTCCACGATGCAATTATTCCGTAAGCGGAACAGCGTCATCGGTCTCGATATCGGCGCCAGCATGATCAAGGCGGTGAAGATGTCGCTGCGTGGTAAAACCCATTTCCTCGAAAGCTTCGCCCTGGAGCCGGTCGAGGAGGGGGCCATCCAGTCCGGGG
Organism: uncultured bacterium; assembly: GCA_964426865.1. Taxonomy (GTDB): domain Bacteria; phylum Latescibacterota; class Latescibacteria; order Latescibacterales; family Latescibacteraceae; genus JAWLHT01. The sequence goes on along the minus strand of CAYRTQ010000033.1, from coordinate 19,067 downwards.
AGATCAGGAACCCGTCAAGCCTCGCCCAGTCCGCGCTCAAAGCGGTGAAACGCTGTGATCCGCATATCCGGGATGTGGTGATCGCGCTTCCCAACTACTCCATCCTTTCCGATGTTCTCACCATGGACCTCCGTCCGGAAAAGGATATGCGGGAGGCGGTCATGGTGGAAGCGCAGCAGGTGTCTCCCTTCGACATGACCGATGTGGAACTCGATTACGCCGTGCTGAGCCGCGATGCCGCCGCCCGTAAGATGCGGGTTCTCATGGTCGTGGCGAAAAACGACATCATTCTTTCCTATATCGACTTCCTCGGAGAGGCGGGATTACGCCCCACCATCGTGGATGTGGATGTCTTCGCCCTCGTCAATATTTTCCTTCTCAATTACGACATGGAGAAATTCCGCTCCTGTGTTCTCCTCAATATCGGATCGGAGAACACCATCGCGGCGTTTATCCGCAACGGGGAATACCATTCCTCCCGTGATATTTCGGTTGCCGGAGCGACTTTCCTGCGCGAGCTGCAACTGACGCCCGGCATGACTCCGGAACGCATGCACCAGGTCATCCAGGGACGCGTGGCCCCCGATCTGGACCCGGTTGCCCTGCGTGATGCGCTGAACACCGCCAGCCGCGAGTTCGCCAAGGCCGTGGATGTGGCGCTCTCCTATCTCCAGTCCTCCGATACCGTGGAAAAGCTTGACCTCATCGTCCTGACGGGCGGATACGCCCTGGTTCCGGGACTTGTAAACGTGCTGGAGCTGCGGACCGGGACCGAAGTTTCGGTGCTCGATCCGTTCTGCAATGTTCGTATCGACGAGTCCCTGAAGGATGCCGCAGACCCGAGGCGAATGGGAAACCTGCTCTCCGTGGCGGTCGGCCTGGCCACCCGTAACAATTAGGACGGAACGCGCCGTGTACATCAAGATCAACCTGCTTCCCCCGGATCTCCGGCCCCGGAAAACCTATCTCCACTTCGATGTGAAGGCGCTGGCGGTTCTGGCGGCGATCCTCGCGATTATCGGGCTGGGGGGATATTATTCCTGGCTGCGTCAGCAGGTGAATCTTCAGAAAGTCCAGCTCGACCAGCTTCGCCGTGAGCAGATGAGTCTCCAGGGCATGGTCGACTTGCAGAAGGAAGTCGAATCGCTCCGCACGCAGGTCGTGGAGCGGGTGGAAATCATCCGTCAGCTCACCGCGGACAGCGATATACGGTTCGATATGCTGAAGCATATCAACGGCATCATTCCGGAAAATCTGTGGCTGCTCGGCATCAACGAGATGAACCAGAGCGGTGGGGTCTATTTCAGCATCGAGGGCATGTCCTATACCAAACGGGATATCTCCCGGTTCCTGGAGGGACTCCAGCGGTATCGCAAGTTCAGGTCCGTGGCGCTCGAATCCATCACTCCCTCGCCCACGGAAGCGCGTGACGCCTTCCAGTTCATCGTGAAAGTCGAGCCGGAGGGGTTGCAGGCGAAAGAGGACTCCGGGAAAGGCAAGAAAACCAAACCGTCCCAAACGGCGTCCGCCCAGAAAAAGTAACGCCCACAGCCGGGGATTTCATGGCGATTGAATACGACATCAGGGATCCGAAGAACCAAAGACTCCTTGCGGTATGCATGGTGGTGGTCGTGGCGCTTTACGGCTTCTACCATTTCATGGTGAAGCCCGCGCATGAAGAATTGAAACAGGTCGCCGCGGAGACGCTCACCATACGTACCCGTCTGAACTCCATGCGGGGCGCTCTTGAGACCCGAAAAAAGCTCCTCGCCGACAAGGAAAGTCTGGAGCAGAAGCTTGCGGAATTACGCGATTTTCTGCCGGACCATGAGAATGTCGCGGTTCTCCTCGACCAGTTCTCGATGGTGGAAAACGCCACCAAGGTGTATGTGGTCGGGTTCAAGGCCAGTGAGACGGTGGATGAGAGTGATCAGCCCTACCAGGCGAACAAGTACAAGGTCACCGTAGAGGCCGGGTATCATCAGTTCGTGGAATTCATGGGCGGTATGATGGCGCTTCCGCGTATCATGAGCTTTTCGGAAATGAAGATCGGTATGAATCCCAATGCGCCCCACCGTGGGGAAATCAACGAGGGGCTGGAGGATCAGCCGCGCTCTCTTACCATCGAATGCTCCATTACATCGTATATTTTCAAAGACCTGGAAGAGAAGAAGGCGAACGAAAAGGACGGGAAGATATGACGAGGACATCCCTCCTTATTTTGACCGTGATTCTCTCCCTGAATATCGCGTTCCCCACCGGGGCGCAGACCGGGGGGAATCCGGCGGGCGCGAAACGGGACGGGAAGGCCGTCCCGGTCTCTGGAGCCGTAACGGATCATGGGGGGAAGTCCGCTTCCTCGGATGCGGACGCCGGAGAGCCGGGCGCCGGGGACGCCGCACGGGCCGTGGCGGATTCCGTGGCGGACGCGGACCCGCTGAACTACACCCGTCCCGTGTATTCCTACCGTTCGGAGGGACGGCGCGATCCCTTCGAGTCCCTCGTTCCGGAAGTGAACAAGGATGAAAAGAAAATAAAGGGCCTTTTCAATTACGAGAAGGCGGCGCTTCGCGGGATTGTCCGTTCGGGCGAGAGCGTGTATGCGATGGCGGTGGATGGCGACAATTACGCGTATGTTCTGCGGGAAAATGATCCCGTACTCGGCGGATATGTGACCAAAATCACCGACGACGCCGTTCAATTGCACATTGTTAAGTACGGCCGGTCCATGAGCATCGTTTTGCGTATGGAAACCGCCAAAAAAACCCTCCTGGCCCGCGGGGAAGACGATTCCGTGGTGCGGCGTCCGGGAATCACCGTGGCTTGGGGCGCGGAGCGCGAATCGGGCGCGGTCATGACGGTGGAGGATGTGTCCGTCCCCTCTCTCGATACGAAAACGGTCGAGGAGGTCTGGTTCGGCGGGATTAAGAAAGGTGGGAGCGCGGACGCTTCCAGCCCCTATCTGCTGCTCAGCCCTTCCGAAAGCGCGGCGGTTCATCTCCCGGCGGTACTGCGGTGGACGAAATCCCCCCAGGATTCGCTGTTCACCGTGGTTATTGCCCGTGACAGTGATTTCCGGACGCCTCTTTTGGTGAAGGAGGGAGTCCGGGGATCCACATTCCTCCTCGAATCCAATCCCGCCCCTGAATACGGCGGGTCGTTCTACTGGAAAGTGATTGCGCTGCATAGATCGGGGGAACAGATCAACTCACGCAATATTCTGTCCTTCAGAATACAATGACTCACGCGACCGGGGAAACGATCATGCAAAACCATAGCCTCCATGTCACATTCCTCCTGCTGGCGGTATCACTCCTGCTATCGACGCCGGAGGCGGGGTGGTGCGCGCAGGACAATACCGCGGGAATCATGATTTCCCGGCTTGATTTCGAGAAGGCGGATTTACGGCAGGTCATGAAAACCCTCTCCGAGGTCGGGAAACGCAATATCATTCTGGACAAGGCGGTGACCGGGGAATGTACCATCTATCTGCGGGATATTTCCTGGCGGGAGGCTTTGGTGGCGGTGATGAAAATGAACGATCTGGTGGCATATGAGGACCGGGGGTTCATCAAGGTCCTGCGGCGGGAGGATTATGACCTCCAGCAGAACAAGCTCCGGGAGCGTCTCCAGGTGGAACGCCGTCAGGAACCGCTCAAGGTGCAGGTTATCAAGATTCACCATGCCAACGCCCGTGATATCAAGACCACGCTCGATCCGCTGCTCGGCAAACAGGATGCGCCTTCGGTCGATCTGCGCACCAACTCGCTGGTCTTCACCGTCTCCGATTCCAGCTACGCGGTGATCCGGGACATCGTCAGCATGCTGGACACCGAAACCCGTCAGGTGTCCATCGAGGTCAAGATGGTGACCGTGGACTCCAATTCCCTCAGCGAGCTGGGCATCAACTGGACCGCAACCCGTAACGGCAACAGCGCGTCCCAATCCGCCATCACCAGCGAGGATAAACTGCTCAATGTAAAATGGTCCTCGACTGTTTCCGATGCGATCATCAGCGCCAATCTCGCCACGCTCATCGACAAGAACAAGGCGGAGATTGTTTCACGGCCCCATGTCACCACCCAGGACAACGAGCCCGCCACCATCAAGACCGGAAGCCAGGTCCCCATCATCACCTACGACGAGGCCCGCAACTCGGTCATCGAACTGGTGGACGCCACCACCGCGCTCGTGGTCACTCCCCACATTCTCACCGACGATCGTATTCTGCTCGAAATCAACGCCTCCCGCAAATCGGCGGAGGGGGTGGGAATCGGACTGCGCATCAACGAGGAACTGGCGGAGGTGAAGATGCTCACTTCCAACGGCGAAACCGCGGTGATCGGCGGCATGCGGCAAATCCAGGATTCCAAGCAGGAGACCGGGATTCCCATTCTTCAGGACATCCCGCTCCTCGGGCAGTTGTTTCGATACACCAAGCGTGAAAACAAAAAGTCGGACCTCATTATCTTCATCACTCCCCGTATCGTGGGGAATGTCGACAGTCAGCTTTCCCAATAGCAATTACGGCTTCAGAGCATCCTGAGCACCAATTCTTGATAGATACGTGTAATGCCCGGGCATCCGCGCGGCGCTATCCCGTGCCGTTCCGTCCCTGCCCACGCGTGTTTGTCGCGGTTCGATGCGCGTTCCGTGATAGTCGTTTCCAAGGGAATGGAATTTCTTCACCGGAGTGAATCATGAAAGCGAAGAGCGGCAAGGAATGGGCGAAGTTGGTCTGGCTGGTGACGGTTACCCTTCTGGCGATGGTCGGGATATTCTCCTGCGAGCAGACCACCGGGCCGGTTGACGATGATTCCGATGTGGTCCAGAAGCTGCTCATCTATTCCGACGCTTCGTCCATCCCTTCCAACGGCGGCCTTGCTCACGTTCTCGTGAAAGTCTACACCGGAAACGACACCACCAATGTGGTCAGCAATGTCCACGTCCAGTTCTCCACCAATTTCGGGTCCGTGCAAATCCAGAACGATTTGACCGACGCCGGGGGGTATGCCCGCGCGGTAATCTACGGCGGAGCGAAATCCGGGAGTTTGGTGCTCACCGCTTCCATCGAGAATTATGCCAACACCATTTCGTTATCGGTGACCCCGGGGACGGGGCTCATTTCCGCCAGCCCGTCCCAGGTGCTTGCCGACGGTCGCAGCCAGTCAATGGTCGCCGCCACGGTGGTCGATTCACTCGGACAGCCCGTCGCAGGCGCACTGGTTCGTTTTGTCACCACCGCCGGAACCATCACCGCCCAATCCTATTCCAACGATCTGGGGAGAGCCGAGGCTGTCCTCCGGAGCGCTCCCTCCGCCACGGATGTTTCCGCCACGGTCACCGCTACCACCGTGGCGGGAAAGATCGCGGAGCTGGCGGAAGCCTCCAACGAAGGTGAGGCAATCGCCCTTACCGCGGCAAAACCCGCCGCCGGACAGGTGAATCTCGGCTCCACAACCGTGGTGTTCAAGGGGATCACCATTTCCGGGCTCGTGGGGAAAACCACGGTGTTCGCGAACAACGCCGACTCCACCCTGGTGAAGGTTACCGTCAAGGAAACCACCTCGGGAGCGCCGGTGCCCAACGCCCGGCTGACTTTCACTACGACCCACGGGTCCCTTCGCTCCCCGGAGGCGGTGACCGATGCCGCCGGAAGCGCCTCGGTGGTGCTGTTCGGTGACAATGTTTCCGGAGTGGCGGTGGTCAAGGCCGCGCTGGCCGAGGACCTGGCCTGGTCCACGGAAGTTTCGCTCACCAAACAGCTCTTCATGACACTCGTTTGTACTCCCTCCACGCTGGCGGCCAACGGCAGCGACATTTCCACCGTCAAGGCCCAGATTACCGATGCCGACGGCAATCCCGTGCAGGGCGAAAAGGTCTATTTCTCCACCTCGCTCGGCGCCATCCAGCCCTCGGCGGATACCGACCTCTGGGGATTCGCGAAGGTCGAGCTTCAGAGCGCCCGGGTGAACGGCAGGGCGGAGGTCCGCGCCAAGTACCGTACCATAGAGAAAACCACTTCGGTTGAATTCACCGGCGCCTCTATCAAGGTGCAGGCCACCCCCATGATCCTCGTGGCGAACGACACCGACCGCTCCACGGTGACCGTTACCCTGAACGATGCTTCGGGTGTTCCCATCGTGGACGGCAAGGTTTCCCTCTCCACCACGAAGGGCGTCCTGGTCTCCGGCGACAGCAAGTCGAGCGGGGCCGCCATTGTCGATTCCACCTCCACCACCGGAAAGATCACCGTCTACCTGAAGTCGGGCGAGCCGGGGGATGCCGTGGTTTCCATAATCGGCGCGGGCATCAGCGAATCGGTCACCGTCCATTTCACCGAGTACACGTTCACCCTGACATCCTCCGAACCCCAGGCGCTGGCCGGCGGGGGCAAGGTGCGGATCACCGCCGCGCTCCGCAACAAGAACGGTGATATCGCTCCCATCGGGATGAGCGATGTGACCTTCTCCACCACTCTCGGGGCCATCGTTCCGGTTGAGCGGACTTCCGACGGGCGCGTGGTGGCGGAACTGACCAGCGGGAACTCGGCGGGAACCGCCACGGTGACCGCATCCATGAAGGAGCCGTCCATCAGTTCCTCCCTGTCCGTCCCCTTTGTCGCCGCGAGCGCCGATTCCGTGGTCATCCGGGCGGACCGGATGTCCGTGCAGCTTGGCGGGAGCACGGTGGATGTCCGCGCCACGGTCTACGATGTCACCGGGAACCCCAAGGCGGGCGCCGCGGTGACCTTCTCCATCCTCAAGGGACCGGGCGGCGGCGAGGAAATCACTCCCGGCAGCGTGGTTACCAATGACCGAGGCCAGGCGGTGGTGACCTTCAAGTCCGGTAACCGGGGATCGAGCCTGGAAGGTGTCGAGATCCAGGCCCGGGTGGAGGAGAAAAACTCCAACATCCTGAAACTGACCATCGCGGGCGAGCCCTACTCGGTGGTCCTGGGATTCAATACCACGTTCACCGCCAACGATGACGGCACCTATGGGGTCGGAGTATCCGCCATCGTTTCCGATGTAAACCGTAACAAGGTCATCGACAACACCATCGTTGACTTTTCCATTACCAGCGGGGATGTGGGCATCATCGACGGCCAGGTGCCCACGCTCGGCGGCGTGGCCTCCACCGTGCTCATCTATTCGCCCTCCGATGCGGGGAAGGATGTGGAGATCACCGCTTCCTCCGGGGGAATCATCGACAAAAAGGTTGTGAAGCTCCCCGGAAAAGCCGGAACAGTGGGCGATCTCCGGGTTTCTCCGGAGGAATCCACCATTCTGGCGGACGGTATCTCCACCGCGCCTTTGGTAGTGTACCTCTCGGGAATGAGCGGCGAACCGCTCTCCAACCAGTCGGTGCACTGCGAACTCCTGCCGGATTCCCGGGGCGTGGGCAGGGTCGATCCCACCGCGCTCACCGGGGATCCCTCTTCACAGGATTCCTCTCCGGGGAAGGCGACCGTGGTCTATACCAGCGGGGCTTCCGCCAATGATCGCCGGGTCGGAATCCGTATCTATTCCGGCGACAAGGCGGACACCGTGTATGTCAATCTGAAGGGTGTCACCATCAGCGCCTCCTCCGACCCGGAAATCCTGCCGCCCGATGGCCAGTCTCAGGCCACCATCAGCGTGCTGGTCAAGGAAACCACCACCCATGTACCCATCGCCGGTGCGCAGGTGCTGTTCGGCGCTTCCCTGGGGTACATCGGCGGGAAAGCCGTGACCGATGCCAACGGTGTGGCCCGCACCACGTTCACCGCGCCCAAAGACCCGACGGTCACTTCGCTCAATCCTTTGACCGCCAACATTCTGATCAGCTTCGGGGCGAAACTGGATGTCACCATCCCGCTGACCATCCGCGAGATACGCACCCAGGGGCTTGAACTCTTCGCGAGTCCGACCCAGATTCCGGCGAACGGCACGAGCGCCTCGACCATCACCGCGCTCCTGCGGGACAACAATTCCAACCCCGTGGTGGGCGAGGTCATCCGGTTTGTCACCGATCTCGGAACCATCACCGCGGTGGATTCCACCGACGCCAACGGTCGCGCGTACGCCACCCTGGTCAGCGATCGTCGCAACGGCCAGGCGCATGTCACCGCGATCTTCAAAAACTCCACACGCATCATCCCGGTGAACTTCACCGGCGCGAAGCTCACCGTTTCGGCCACCCCGGAGAACCTCTTCGCCGGTGGGAACGAGAAAACCACGGTGACCGCGTTTGTCAAGGATGCTGCCGAGGTCGCCATCGTGGGCGAGACGGTTTCCTTCGAATGGTTCCTGGACGGCGTGCGGATGAATGCCTCGACCGTGGAAACCGATGTGGCCGGACGGGCGCAGGTGAGCATTGCCGCCACAGCGGCGGGCCGGTGCCTCATCCGGGTGAGTTCCGCCGGAGTGACCGATTCCACCGCGGTCACCTTCAACCAGATGCAGCTTACGCTCACCGGGAAGGCGCTCTCTCCCGCCAACGGCGATACCCTCGCGGCGTCCACCGGCGGCGACTCCATACAGGTCAGCGCGCGGCTCTACGATACGGTCAATAACCGGTATATCGCGGGCGCTGCCGTGGAATTCTACACCACGCTCGGCAGCATCGGGAAGAACGCGACGACCGACAGCCGGGGCATAGCCAGCACCTGGCTCCAGAGCGGCAATACCGCCGGAGTGGCCACTGTGCTCGCCACCACAACCTACCAGGGCCAGCGGGTCTCCAAGGAGAGCCAGTTTACCTTTGTCGCGAACCGGGAAGTGGGGAAGGTGACGCTCCGGGTCGATCCGAACACCATCGCGGTGGGCGGGGCCGGTTCCGCGCTCGTGGCGGTGGTCACCGACAAATACGGCAATCCCATTCCCGATGCGATGGTGAATTTCAAGATTTTGCAGGGGCCCGCGGGCGGTGAGTTCATCCATCCCATCACCTCCACCACCGGACCTTCGGGAGTCGCCGCGACCTATTTCTACTCGGGCCAGGTCCCGAGCGCTTTTGAAAACGTGCACCTCCAGGCCGAGGTCGGCGGAGTGGCCTCAAACATCGCCAACCTGACCATCGCCGGTGCTCCGGAAACCATCCAGCCCAGCTATCCCACCTCGGTGGACCTGGACGAGATCGACAATGGCGACGGGACGTTCACCCTTCCCGTGTCCGCCACCATCCTCGATATCAATTCCAATCATGTCGTGGACGGGACCACCGTGTATTTCAAGATCAATCCCCCCGAGGGGACGGTCGCCAGTCCGGTGAAATCGGTGAACAGCGTGGCGGTTTCCTCGATCACTTATCCCGCCACTTCCGCGGGGAGAACGGTCGAACTCACCGCATCCGCGGGCGGCAAGGAAGGGAAGATTTCCATTCCGCTGCCGGGATTCAATGTGTCCTACCTTTCGGTGACCGCCAATCCCAAGACGATTATCGCGGATGGTAAATCGGTCACCGAGATCAAGGCCACGCTCTTCGACGATACCGGCTCCTCCGCGAACGTTCCCGATGGAACGACCATTTCCTTCACCACGGATGGCGGAACGCTCAATCCCGTGGTGGCCACCACGAAAAACGGGGTGGCGGTCACGACCCTGACCAGCGACAAAACCGCCAAGTATGTGACGGTCACCGCCCAGTCCGGCAAGACCAAGGATGTCACGTACATTCAGTTCGCCGAGGTCGTGGCGTATATGGCGGTTTCCGCGACGCCCAGGATCATTCCCTCCAATGGTATCGCGAAAACCCAGATCAGCGCGACGCTCTTCAACAATGTCGGGGAGATCGTTCCGGACGGCACGCTGGTGACCTTCTCCACCACCGGTGGAACGCTCAGTTCCAAGACCGCCAACACGGTGGCCGGAGTCGCGACGGTCAGCCTGACCAGCGACACCACCCCCATGGATGTCACGGTGACCGCCAGTTCCGGCCAGCAGTCGGATACGGTCGATGTGGACTTCCGGGATGTCGTTTCGTACCTGACCCTTTCGGCCACACCCAACAGCATTGTGGCAGACGGGACCTCGACCTGCGAGATCAAGGCCACGCTCAAGGACAGCATGGGCGACCTCGTCCCGGATGGAACCGTGGCCTCGTTCACCACCACGGATGGAACGCTCGGAACGGATGTGGTGAAGACGGTCGGCGGAATCGCGAGAACCACGCTCACCAGTTCCAAGGCGCCGGGCGCGGTGACCGTGTCGGTGCAGGTGGGCACGCTGCGGGAAACCGCGACGGTCACCTTCGAGGAGATCGGTTCGAGTGTGAACCAGGTGGCGGAAATCGGACTCTCCGTCTCCGATTCCGTGATCGAGGCCGACGGGAAGACCAAGTCCTATATCACCGCCACGCTCTACCGGTACAACCAGGGTGTGAAGGAGGTTGTCGATGTTCCGACCACGGTGGTATTCGAATCCGATGTCGGCGACATTTCCCGGTTCGTCCAGTCCGATGCCACCGGCAAAGCGGTGGCGCAGTTCACCTCCGGCGTGGTCGGAACCGCCTCGATCAGCGCCAAGGTGGGGACGGTGAGCAGTTATACGAACGTCATCATGGTGCCCGGCGCGCCGCAGTCCATCCAGCTCACCTTCAATCCCACCACGGTCGGAGTGAAGCAGTCCGGGCGTAACGAGACGCTCAAGATCAGCGCCAAGGTGGTGGACAGCAAGGGGAACGATGTGGCGGACGGCAAACTGGTGCGGTTCGAGCTCATCGGGGCGTTCGACGACTCGGTTTCGGTCACGCCCAATGACGGGGTGAATCATTTCCGGAGCGTGCCCGTTCCCACGGTGAACGGCGTCGCGTCCGTATCGTTCCATTCCGGAACCCGCGCCGGGACCATGCGGGTGAAAGCCACGGTGGTGGATTCGACGGGTGCGGTAGCCATGCCGATCATCGCCAGCGAGGCCACCCAGTTCCAGGTTCTCTCCGGCCCGGCGTTCCTCGACACGAGCAATCTGAACGATCCGTTCCGTAATTCACGCATGACACTGGCGGGCGGACCGCTCAACATTTTCGCCGGCGAACTGAACACCACCGCCAGCAAATCCACGATCACCGTGCTGATCGGCGACCGGTACCGGAACCCCGTTCCGGAAGGAACCGCGGTTTATTTCACCACCACGGGCGGCATCATCACCTCCAAGACCGGATTCACCAACGCCGATGGTCTGGCCTCGGTCACCCTGTATGCCGGAAACCCGTTCCCGAGATGGGCGGATTCGAGTGTTATCGCGAACCCGAACAAGTCGCTCGGCGGTCCGACGACATTCACCATGCCGGGGTATGATTTCGATGGCAACGGAACCATGAACGACGGCGTGGCGACTGTCACCGCCTATACCGAGGGCGTGGATCAGCTCGGGCGTCAGGTCACGGTCTGGAATTATGTCCCGATCGTGTTCTCGAAAGAGGTATCCACGTTCCAGGTGACTCCCGAGTCGGTCAATCTGTTGAATGGTTCCTCGACTGTAATTCATGTCAAGCTCCACGACAGCAACGGCAACCCGGTGGTGGGCGGTTCCACGCTGGACTTCTCCACGACGCTCGGGACGCTTTCTGCCTCACGGATCACCACGAACGCGCTGGGCGGCACGAATTACACGGTCACCCTCACGAACGATATCGATCCGGTCAACGCCACTCCGGGGAATACCGTGGTGACCGTGAAGTTCAAGGGCGCGAACGGGGAGGAAACGCGGAGCACCGTGCCCATCTACATGGACACCCGGACACAGTGAGCGGAAACCCGCCGCATTCCGCACCGGATGCGGCGGGAACGGTCGCCGGTCCCGGTGAAATTCCCGGATGTCCGGCGCTCAGGTTCTTCCGGTTACGGGATCGCTCGTTCTTCGAATTTGTTTTTGAAACGACAAGGGGACAACGGATGAAAAGGATTCTGGTCGGCGCGCTTCTGCTGACCCTCGGCGTAACACCGGCGCTTCGGGCGGAATTGTTCACCAATCCCGCGGTCAATGTCGGCGGGAAGAATCTGTTCGTCGGGGCGGAATACTCGAGTGTCGCCAGCGAGTACAATCTCGACACGAAGGACCTTCCGATCACATCCCATCGGGCGCTCCTCAAGGTGACCGCCGGTCTCACCGACTGGCTGGATATCTATCTGAAGGGTGGGGGAGTGGATCTCCTGCTGGACTACGAGAGCCTGGACGACCATGTGTCGCAGAATTTCGATACGGGGAAAATGCGGCCGGGATTCGGCGCGGGAACCCGCATCCAGCTCCTGAACCACGTGGATTCCGGAACACGGGTGTTTCTCCAGGGCGGCGGATTCTTCTTTACCGCCAAGGGGAGCGCGGAATGGAATTATGAGGGCAGCACGGTGGTCAAGGACCGCAGCATGCGCTGGCTCGATCTCAATGTCGGGGTCGGCGTCTCCAAGCGTATCGACTTCATCGATCTCAACGCCGGGCTGGGCCTTTCGGAAATCAAGTGGTGGATCAAGGACACCAAGAGGGAGCGTATCGGAACGGTCACCAGTTCCACCATTTCGCCCTGGCGGGATTCCTTCGAGACGCGAAATCCGGTCATGGGTTTCCTCGGCCTCGATTTTATCCTCCCCCACGAATACCGTCTTTCCGCCCAGGCGGGAATCCGCAGTATGGACGCGGCGGAGATCACCGTTTCGGTGAGCCAGGGGCTGGAAAAGGAATAGGCGTTCACGACCGGGCGGGGGGAAATATCCGCGGGGTTCGGGGAAAAGCCGGAGAGCTTCCCGGATTCCGCGGTTTTTTGTCGGAAGATGTGCGGACGGTTTCTCCGCGGAGACGCGAAGAAATATTCTTTACGGCCAGGGCCACCAGTCCGGTTCGGGGGCGGTGAAGGTCAGGACCTCGTCGCGGGTGGGGTGTTTCAGGGTGAGCGCGTGGCTTTGGAGCGCGATGCGGTCCGGGCCGAGGTCGTGCGGGGAGCCGTATTTCCGGTCGCCGTAGACGGGGTGGCCGATGGCGCTCATCTGGGCGCGGATCTGGTGTTTGCGGCCGGTGACGAGGGTTATTTCCACCAGCGACTTGCGGTCGGTCACCGCGAGCGACCGGTAGCGGAGAATCGCCTGCTGGGAATCCGGCGATGATCGGGGGACGGTGCGCGTGACGGAACCTTCCCGCGCGAGATGGTGCTCCAGTTCGTCCTCGCCCTCCAGCACGCCCTCCACCACGGCGCGGTACAGTTTGACCATTTCGCCCCGGCGAATCTGCTCGGAAAGCCGCGAGGCCGCTTTGGAGGTGCGGGCGAATACCAGCGCTCCGCTGACCGGACGGTCCAGGCGATGCACCATGCCGAGGAAGACGTTGCCCTGCTTGGCGTATTTCTCCCGGATATACTCGCGGCAGATTTCCAGGAGGCTGGGATCGCCGCTGCTGTCCGACTGGGTGAGGACTCCGGCGGGTTTGTTCACCACGAGGAGATGGTTGTCCTCGTAGAGAACATCCGGTTGAGCGGCATCCGCGCCGTTTGACATGGTGCAGTTCCTTGATTATATTGAAAATAAGGAAAAATTCCGAAGATACATGGTAGCAAGGATCCCGGAGACCCGGGAAAGTATGAAAGATACGGAGAACGGGTGACGGAGTCAACGGACATGTCCCCTTGACCGCGAACTGACAACCGGCTGTCATCATTTCACGATCCTTTCGGCCATGGCCGGAGCTTTTCCTTTTTGACTCCGGCGTTCCGCCACTTTGAATTCAATTCTTTCCACATATAACAAGCGAGTATCCGGTGCAACGCGATAGAAGAAAATCCGCGCGGGCCGAATCGGCGAAAACCGCGCCCCGCCGTCTCACGGAATCCCGTCAGGCGCTCGGGGAGATGCTCCGGGAAGCGGGGCTGCCCCTTTCCGGGGACCGGCTCGATCTCCTCTGGAGATATCATCAGCTCATCCGGACGCACAACGAGGAGTATGATCTCACCCGTCTGACCAGTTTCCGGGATTTCGTGGTGAAGCACTATATCGACTGCCTCATCGTCCCCCGTCTGACCGATCTTCCCTCTCCGCTGCTCGATATCGGGACCGGGGCGGGATTTCCGGGAATCCCGCTGAAAATCGCATCGCCGGATACCGGGATCATCCTTTCCGAGGGGCGGGCGAAACGGGTGGAATTTCTCCATCTGGCCATCCACGAACTGGAACTCCAGGGCATCACCGTTTTCGGGCGGGGCATTCTTCCGGGAAGACTGGGTCGTACGGTGGGCGGAGTGATCACCCGCGCTCTGGAAACCTCGGCGGAGACGCTCGGGCGGGTGAAAGATATCCTGGACCCCGGGGGCCGGGTCATTCTCATGAAAGGGCCGCAGGGAGAAGACGAAATTCCCGAGGCGCTTAAAATTCATGGCGGCGATTACCGTCTCATCCAGAGCACTCCCTATGTTCTCCCCGGCACCACGCAGCAGCGCATGCTGCTGGTGTTCGAGAAAACCACTTCGGCCTCGATCCACGAGACGGAGGCGTCCGCCCGTGAGGTCGTCGAAATCACCAGCGCATCCAACGCCTCTTTCCGGGAGTGGAAAACCCTGCTTTCCGGGCGCGGCATACGGAAAAACGGGCTGGCGCTCGTTTCCGGCGAAAAAATCATCTCCGAGGTGCTCAGTCTCAAACCGGAAATCGTGCGGGCATGGATCGGCGCACCCCGTCTGGCGGATGCGCCCGGTTCCCTGATGCCGGAAATTCCCCGGTATCGTCTGGACCGGGAGCTTTTCCGCGAACTGGATGTCCACGGAACCGATTATCCGCTGCTCCTCGTCGGCATTCCCCCGATCCGTACGCTCGAAGCGGGGCTTTCCGAGGGCGTGATGCTCCTCATTCCGTTTCAGGACCCCGCGAATGTGGGGGCGGTGATTCGCTCGGCGGCGGCGTTCGGCGTGAGGACGGTGGTGTTGCTTCGCGAGGCGGCGAATCCCTATCATCCCAAAAGCATCCGCGCGGCGGGCGCCGCGGTGTTCCTGACCTCTTTTGTCGAGGGGCCGTCCATTTCCGGGCTTCCCGATCTGCCCCTGCCGGTGGTGGCGCTCTCTGCGGAGGGCGAGGATTTGTACGATTTCCCGTTCCCGGAGCGGTTCGCCCTGCTGCCCGGGGTGGAGGGGCCCGGGCTCCCCGAGGGGATAGAACCCGATTTCCTGATCCGCATCCCCATGGAAGCGGATGTGGAGAGCCTGAACGCCGCGGTGGCGACCTCCATCGCTCTCTACGAGTGGCGGCGCGGGATGGACCGCGCATAGCGCTTTCGCTGTCCGGGAGTCATTTTCTGTTGCTTTGAGAGCGGGCGCTGTGCATATTTCATGTTTTCCCCGATGCAGGGGAATTGGTTTCGACAACCGTAATGCCGGGTGGTTTGAATGCTCAACAGGACGGAAAAGAAAGTCGTTTATCTGGATACGGATACGCTCGGATACATGTATCTCACCTACACGGGCGAGAAAGTGTATCCGGTGATGAAAAAGCTCTATTCCACCCTGCGCGAGGGTTTCGAGAGCAATCGGCTGGTGACTCCCCTGGAACTGGATCATGTGCAGCCCTATATAGAAAACAACATGATCAAGAACGATTTTCTCACCATGATGGGGGGAATCGGGCAGGTCCAGTTCCACCAGCGGTTTACCATAAAGACACTGCAACTCATCCGCATCATCAGTTGCTTTTTTGGAAAGCCCTACGACAAACCGCTGTGGCGGGATGCTTTCATCAGCGATCCCGACGAAAAATACAATCTGGCGTTCAACCGGTATATCTCCATCACTCCACAGCACGCCATACAGGCGATTTCCCGCGAGAAGCAGTATTCCCGTGTGTTCGAATTCATCGAGAGCTATCGTTCCGGGACGCCCGCGGAGCAGATGGCCTCGTGTCATTTCCGGTCGCTGTACGATCAGTTCCCGGACCTCATCCGGCCCGCGCTGCCCCCCATCGGAGCGCCGGAAACCCATATGAACCGGTTTCTGGCGAATGAGGAAATTCAGGATATTCCGGAATTTCACATTATTTCCGGTATTCTGTACCCCATGGTGGACGCCTATGGCATCGATCTGGTGGAACATGGAGTGCGTGACGAGGAATTGCTCGCCGCGGAGGCGGTAGCCGCCTATCTGCCGTATTGCCATTACTACGTGACCAAGGTCGATATTTCGGAACTTCTGAGCATGTCCGGCATCCCGGATACCTATGATGTCCGTATCTATGACAACAATGAGAGTTCCCTGTACCGTCTCATTCAGGATATCAAGGAGGACAGCCGGGCGGATTCGGCCAAACGGGAACTCATGTCCCGGAGAACCGCATTCCGGAGGGATGGAACCCGGCGATAATTCCAGCGTCAGAGCAATGACGCCGTTGCGGCGTGTTTCCCGGCTCCGGGACATCCCGGAGCCGGGAAATGCGCCGGACGCGGGGGGCCGCCCTGTTCCGTTTTCCCCACCATTCCAATTCCATAGCCTGAACATCATATCTTCATGCTGAAAACCGCACTCGACATTTTCCGGAAACATCCCGCGCTCGCCATGCTCCGCACTGCTCTCGACCGTGACCGGCGCGCCGCTGTCCATGGACTGGGCGGATCGTCCTCCGCGTTTCTGGCCTCCTCATTGCTGGGCGATGATGGCCGTGAGGCCCGTCGTTCGGTCCTGGCGGTGCTGCCCGACGAGGAGGCGGCCGAGGCGTTCCGCGGCGACGTGGAGAGCATTCTCGGCGACGACCGGGTGAGATATTTCCCGGAGCGGGATACCGGGCCGTATGAACTCCAGGACAGCCATTTCGAGGTCCGGAGCCAACGGGTGGAAACGCTCGACCTGATCGAGCGCGGATGGAAGGGGATTGTTGTATCCACGCTGGGCGCCATGCACGATCCGACCATCCCCCCCGGACTCATCGCGCTCATCAGTCTCGAAATCCGCAAGGGGCAGCATCTCGTTTTCAACGAATTCGTGCGCTCTCTCGCCGCCCGGGGGTTCAAGCGTCAGAACACCGTGTCCGCGGCGGGCCAGATGGCGGTTCGGGGCGGGATCGTGGACCTTTTCCCCTTTGGCGGAGAAATCCCGTACCGCATCGAATTCTGGGGCGACGAGGTGGAATCCATCCGCACCTTTTCCACCTCGACCCAGCGGTCGGTCGAGCCGGTGGACCATATCCGCATCATTCCCCCCGATGAATTCGTCACCGAGGCGGGCATGGACCCCGCCGACGAGCGCCGTATCCAAACCCTGGAAAGGACCGCCGGCATCGACCTTTCCCGTCTGCGCCGGGCTTTCGAGGGGGGAGAGCGTCCCAACGGCATCGAGCAGTATCTCCATCTGGTGTTCGGGCCCAAGGCCTCGCTGCTTTCCTATTTCTCCAAGAGCGACTGCGCGATGGTGTTCGAGCCGGAACGCTGCCGTCATGAGGTGGTGCAGCGTCTCGCCCGGGCCCGGACGGTCTGGGAGCACATGCGTCACGAGGACCCGGACCTCCCGCCTCCCGAATACCTCTACGATTCCATCGAGGACCTGACCGAGGGTCTGGAGCGGATGCTTCTGGTCAGGAACCACGATATCCGCCCGCCGCGCACCGATGTGATCGAATTTTCCATCTCCTCCGCCCGCCAGTACCAGGGAAGCGTGGAAGAGGTCCGCACGGATATCCGTTCCGCTCTCGGAAAGGGAATGCGGTCGCTCATCGCCTGCGACAACAAGGGGCAGGCGGACCGCATGAACGACCTGCTGGAAGAGGTGGAGGGCGCCTACACCATCAATGTGGCCCGCCTCTCGGGAGGGTTCTCCGACCCCGTTTCCGGCCTGTTCCTGCTCACCGACCACGAAATATTCAGCCGGTATCGCCGTCGGGTGCGCTACCGCCGTTTCAAGGACGGTGTTCCCATACCGGATTACCGGGCGCTCACGATCGGTGAATACATCGTGCATGCCGATTACGGCATCGGGCGGTACATGGGGCTGAAACGCATCAACGCCGCTGGGGTGGAGACCGATTGCCTTCTCGTTCAGTACCAGGGGTCGGACCAGCTATTCGTCCCGGTGGACCAGCTCAAGCGGATCAAGAAGTACACCTCCGAGGAGGGGGTGGCGCCGGTGGTCAACAAGCTGGGCGGCAATGCCTGGGAGAACCTCAAGGCTCGCACCAAGAAATCCATCCAGCGCATGGCCGAGGACCTTCTGCGTCTCTATGCCGAGCGAAAAGCCCTCCCGGGGCACGCCGCCCATCCCGACGAGAATCTGTTGCGGGCGTTCGAGGATTCCTTTATCTACGATGAAACCGTGGACCAGCTTCGAGTGTGGTCGGAGGTGCTCGCCGACATGAAGAGCCCGCATCCCATGGATCGTCTGATTTGCGGGGACGTTGGGTTTGGCAAGACGGAGATGGCGATGCGGGCCGCCTATGTGGCGGTTCTCGACGGCCGTCAGGCGGCGGTGCTGGTTCCCACCACCATTCTCGCGGACCAGCATGAGGAAACTTTCCGGGACCGCTTCGCCGATTTTCCGGTGCGGGTGGAGTCCATTTCCCGGTTCCGCACCAAGGCGGAACAGTCGGAAGTGCTCTCGCAGCTCGCGGAGGGAAAGGTGGACATCATCATCGGCACCCATCGCCTTCTTTCCAGCGATGTGCATTTCCGCAATCTCGGGATCCTGGTGATCGATGAGGAACAGCGCTTCGGCGTCCGTCACAAGGAACGCCTGAAAAAGATCCGCCGTAACGTGGATGTGCTGGCCATGAGCGCCACTCCCATTCCGCGGACGCTGAACATGTCGCTCATGGGCGCGCGGGACATCTCCTTCATCAATACGCCTCCCCGGGACCGGTACAGCGTGCATACCGAGATCATGCCGTTCGACGAGAAGTACATCACCGAGGCGGTGATGCGGGAGATCGACCGGGAGGGCCAGGTGTTCTTCGTGCATAACCGGGTGCAGTCCATCGATAGCATGGCCGGCTATCTCCGGGCCATCATGCCGAGCGTGAGCTTCGGGGTCGCCCACGGCCAGCTTAATGAAAAGGAACTGGAGCGGATCATGCGCGAGTTCCACCACGGCAAGTTCCAGGTGCTGGTTTCCACCATGATCATCGAGAACGGTCTGGATAT